>JAILOA010000264.1 GCA_024691065.1 Lachnospiraceae bacterium
AATTCACTTAAACCGACCTTATCAATAAAACTCTTTGCAACACGTGTTGCCTTTAAATCACTAAAACCCCTGATTAACAGGGCAGCCTTACAATTATCCAATACCGAATAATGCTCTATAAGGCCATAATTCTGAAACACAAATCCGATTTCATTACGACGGTATTCCTCCCAATCCTTCGAATCATATTGGAAGGTTGGATTACCCTTGAAGTACATTTCTCCGTCATCAAAGGTATCCAAACCACTTATAATATTAAGTAATGTAGATTTTCCGCTTCCGCTTTCACCGGTTATTGCAACAAAACCGGTGTCAGGGAATTTAACGGAAATCTTATTCAATGCAAGTGTTACGGACGTGTCAGTATAATAAAACTTACTGATATTTTGTAATTCTATCATGAAACCAACCCTCCGGAGTTTCCTACTGACTTATTCTTTCTGCTTCTGAAATTATATATTCTGTCCATAATATGTAAATCTTTAATCTTTTGTATGCAAAACGGAATGCCCTTATATAAAACCCTACAAATAGTGATAAAAGGAACAAGACCTAATATAACAAGTAATAAATAGAAAATTGAAGCATTATATTCTACCATTCTTGCCTCGTTTTCCCAATAAGGATATATAATTGCATTTGTTTTCATTGCTCTGTAATAGAAATTCTTGGCATTTGAAAGCAATGTTAAAAATCCATATCTTGAAGTGATATCAACAACTTCTATACCTTCAAAATTAAGAACTTCACTGTCTTTCGTAGCCTCACTATTATCAGTTGAGATATTCATAGCCTTTTTAACAATATTTAATGCAAAATTCTTAACAGGATCAGGCATTACAACCTCATAACAGGTAATCGGGAAATTTTCCGGTGATACATCTGCATCACTACCTGCATCCTGTGCTACAGAAGCATTTGTATCGCTTGATGTACTTTTACTGGTCATATCACCTGAACTGCTTTTACTGTAATTTACATAAGATTGATAAGGAAGATACATTCTGTTAGCTGTACCCATAGCAATCTTTGAGAAATTAGTATATCCGGATTCAACTACACCTGCTATTGTATATATATGACCTGAAATTATTAATTCCTTGCCGCAAATATCAGGGGAACCAAATAAATTCCATGCAAGATTCTCATCAATTATAACTCTGAATTTATCCGGGTCATTTTCGGTAAAATATGTTCCCGAAACCAGAGGAATCGGATGAATTATAAAGAAATCAGCACCTACAAGCATAGCCTTAGTATCAAAAGAAGCTTCGCCTCTTTTAAAATTCACATCAGTTTCACATGAATAACAATCTATCCATTTCCTGCTCTTTGTATTATCTCCCAATAAATCCTCGTCACGCAAGGAGTTATTAACCGTCACTCTTGCTGACTTGATATTGTCATTGGTAATGGCATTATCTCTGTCAGTAAAAACAGCTATGTGACCTGATTTCTCTTTTTTGGTACTATATCGTTGCCCTGCCTGTTCGGCATACAGCAAGCTGACATTATTCCATATAGTAAAGCGAATACCTATCATCACCACAATAACTATTATATTTACTATTAACAGAACAATTTTTTTGTTTTTTAAAGCTTTTTTCACGAAATTCACCTCTTTTTCAGGTATAAAGTCAAATGGTCTACAATAAAGAATGATTATTCATCAGCTAACTTAACCTGTTTGCCATCCTCTAAAGGCTTTGAGGAATTGCTTACAATGTTAGACATGGAAGATAAATCACCATTAACAGCTGACTTAGAGCCATCTGTTGCAACTATTTCTACCGGTACCTTTTTAACATTATATCTGTTACCGATAGGAGTTGACTTAACATTTACAATATAAACGAATTTTCCTGAATTATCTTCTTTAATTGTATTGTTTGAAACAACCATGTCATACTGTGTGCTCTTTCCTCCAACACTTAAATTGTATGAATCTCCAACTGCAACATTAGGACCTTTTATACTAAATTCAACATTACATTTACTTGAATCTTCCGAATCAGGAGTAACAGCCTTAACCTTAGCTTTCATATTATCTTCCCAATCTTCGGCAATACTAGCCTTATCACCAACCTTTATAGACTTTGCAGCTTCCTTACTGACAGTACAATTAATTATATATTTACCAACTGAAGGACGGATATTGATAAGCTCATCATCCTTTTGAACAGCTTTACCCTTAGTAACATTTACGATATCAACAACACCATCTTCTTTTGCATATACATTGATGATATCATCTGTAGTTAATTCCTTAACCTTTTTTCTTGCCTCTTCAAGTTCCTCTATAGTTTGTTTTTTATCATATTCCTTGGATTGCTCATTTAAGTTATCTGTTTCTTTTGTGTCTGCAAGGCTTTCAATTGCTGTTTCCAAAGCTTCCTTTGCACTATCCAATTCACTTTTAGCTGTTTCCACATCAGATACCGATGTAAGCTCGCTAATCTTAGTTTCCAACTTACCCTTCTTTTCAGTCTTCTTCTCAATTTCAGCAGTTAAACTTTCAGACTTCTCATTTAAAGATTTAAGAGTTGAGTTAGCATTGGTTGCAGCAGCTATTTTAGTATTCAGTTCAGCAATATTAGCCTGTTCTTTGGCAATTTGTTTTTCCTTATCTCTAATAGTTCTCTCCATTTGTTTTAAATCAGCTTCTACACCATCTGCTGCTGCCTGAGCCTTGGCTGCTTCATAATCTTCCTTTAAATCAGCAAGGTCCTGATTATATTGTGCTAAATTTTCCTGAGCACTCTTAAGTTGCTCATTCAAACTATCAACAGATTCAACGGTACCCATTTCTTCAATCTGCTTTTTAATCTTGGCACTCTTTTTTTCTAATTTTTTAATCTTTTTCTCTAATTTTTCTTTTTCTTCAGTTAATTCATCAAGCTTTTCTTTATTTTCCTTAGCTTCCTCTAATTTTTCCATTGCTTTCTTTAAAGTATCTCTATTATTTGCTATGGTTCTGTTTTGCTCATCATAATCAGGATCCTTTTCAAGAAGAGATTTAGCATAGCTAATTTCTTTACTTTCAAGATCATCCTTAGCTGCTTCGAGGTCTGTATCACTTCCCTCTTTATAGGTCATGAGTAACTGACCTTTCTTTACCTCATCATCCTTCTTTACGAATACATCCTTAACCGTTCTGTTACCCTTAGCCTTAACAACATAGCTCTTCTTATTCTCAACAGTTCCCTGTCCCATAACTGCTGTGTTTACATTGCCTGAGCCGATATATTTAATAGAAACCTCAGGTAATGTATAATTTAATATAGTATTTGAGAAAAATGTAAGTAACAATAATATAGCAAAGAAAATGGCAGCAACCTTCTTAATTGTCTTTTTTCTCTTCTTTGAAGCCAATTCCTTTTCAAACTCCTGGTCCTCGGCTTCCTGTTTAAGAATTTCCCTTCTTTTGGCAATCTTTTCTTCAAGTTCTTTATTTCCTGCTTCAACATTAGTATTATTTTTATTTTCCACAATATCCTCTCAATCCGGTGCAATTAAATGCACCTATGAAAATGTTATTAATAAGTTCATCTATTAGTTTATTTCTATTATTTAATTTCATACACCAATCATATGTTATATGATAAAACATTTTAGTTAACAAAAATTACTGTTTTACACCTCCGGCAAATGAAATACCCTCTACAAGGTTTTCTTCACCATTAAGGAACATCAGAATGGTTGGAATCA
>JAILOA010000323.1 GCA_024691065.1 Lachnospiraceae bacterium
CATTGCCCGTGAGGCGAGCGTCCTGCTCGGCGTGAGCAACCGGCTGATCGAAGCCATGAGAGCTTGCGGAGTGACCAACAGTGATACCCGCAAAATCAATAATGTGGTGGATGACTTCTTCTTCGAAGTCTCGAAGTCTCGAGATCTCGAGACCTCGAAACCGCGCAAAACTATCCTTCATGTCTCCTGTTTCGACGAGGATGCAAAGGAATTTGCAAAGAATGCAATGAACGAGGAAATTAATAAGCTTAAGAACAACGAAAAGAAGCTTTCGCAGAATGCACAGAAGAATCAGATGAATGTAGCGCACAATCCAAAGCACTTGCCGGGAATTAAGTAGTTTTTAAACGGATGTTTTTTGCAAAAGTAAACCGGAAAAATTAACCGGAAATCAAAACATTTTTTTGAATAAATTAACCGGAAAATTAACCGGAAATCAAAACAGTTTTTTGAATAAATTAACCGGAAAAATTAACCGGAAATCAAAACAGTTTTTTGAATAAATTAACCGGAAAATTAATCGGAAATCAAAACAGTTTTGATTTCCGGTTAATTTTCCGGTTTACTTTTGCAAAAAAACATCCGTTTAAAAACTACTTAATTCCCGGCAAGTGTTTCGGATTGTGCGCTACATTCATCTGATTCTTCTGTGCATTCTGCGAAAGCTTCTTTTCGTTGTTCTTAAGCTTTGCAATTTCCTCGTTCATTGCATTCTTTGCAAATTCCTTTGCATCCTTACCTTCAATCGATTTATTTTCGGTACATAGCTGGTTCACCCATACCGAATCATTAAATTTCATACCGGATCTTAGCTTTGTATTTAAGTTACTAATCTTTTCACGCTGTTCGACAAATTTGTCAGGGACTCCGAAATATCCAACACGATTTATAGCTTCTTTTAATCCGTTGAGATTCTTTGTTGCCTTAATCTGATTCTTTATTTCATCATATTCGGTTTTAATTCTTCTCTCCCAGAGTCCATTGTTTCTAAGACTTTCAACAGCCCTGTCCCTTACCTTCTCATGTGCCTTCGCATCGAAGATGAAGTCCGTGACTTTTTTATCAGCTCCGGCAGCCTTTATATCTTTATTCTTATTTGCATCTGCTCCGGCAGCCTTCGGATCCTCACCGTTAAGAATCTTATAATTAGCCTTAAGTACATTATTTGCGACGATCTTTTCAATGACATTTTTGCATTCCTTTTCGCTCAAATAATCCTTGCTGTTCTTCGGTGCATTGATACCCTTTAAAAGCTTGAGATAAAGCTCCTTATTTTCAATATTTATCTCATCTTTATAATCCTCGGCCTTATATCTTCTGTCTTCAGCTATGAATTCCTCAACCTGTTTTACTGTCAAAGGCTCGTCAAGGGTTTGTTTTCTGCCTTGTACTGCAATCCTTACACCATCCCGATCAATATTTATTCTCCAACTGTTAGCGTTTTTGATATCCTTGTAAGTATTATCCTTTAAGAAACCTGCTTTTAAATTATCATAATGCCCGGAAATCTTATTTAAGGATCTTTGACATTTCTCGGCTGTTTCTAAATGTTTTGCCTGCTCATCAGTTAAATTGATGTTTTTCTTTAATTTATCAATATATTTATCAACCATAATCTTTGCTACATCAAATTTATCAAACACATTCTTAAAATTATAAGAATTATTATCATTCTTAGCATCAAAAAAAATCGACTTATTAGCTGTATTTGATGCATTCATATAGGCTTTAATGGATTTCTGTATCTTATTTATTTCGGCCTTTTCTTTTGCATTTAAATTCTTGGCCATATGGTCAAGCGACTTATCAAATTCATCTAAATCCTTCTCTACCTCATACTCGCATTTGGCAATATTCCATACTCCCTCCTCGATTCTCTTATGGTTAACCTGAAGTGCATTGGATATACAATCATTTGTCATCGCACAATAAGTCCTGCTAAATAAATTATCCTGTATTTTCAGATTAATAGTTTTTCCAAATCGTCCGGTACTGGCTTTTTTATGTGCAAGGTCACCGACAAATGATATCTCTTTAATTTCATTATCATCAACTACCTTTAAATGGTCCGGATTTATTTCCTTATCACCGGTTTCCCTGTAATACTTTGCCCCTTTGTAAATCGCATCCTTTGCTTTGGTCAATCTGTTTATTATCTTATTGATTTCTGCCTTGTTAATATCATAACCGAGAAGCATATTCTTAAGTAGCTGGGGATCGAGATTCAATATGGCATCGGCAGTCTTTTTGCTTACAATTTTTATGTCTTTTAATTTAATCTCATTAAAATGAACGCCTTCCTTTGAGCCAAAACTAAGATCATTATCTATTCCCTTTACTCCGGTGAATTTTCTAAATGTTTTGCCACTTTCATCCACAACATCTTCATATTGGTAAATCATATTTCCGTTATGTCTGTCGAGATTTCCGCATATGTAATCCAAAATCTGCAAATCCGCAACGCTCTTTGTCAAAGCAGGATCGGAGAAAGACTTCATATTTATTTTATTTATGTCATTTACGGTTGCTTCATTATTTTTGTCTATTCCGGTTGCAAGCTCCATAAATGTACCCTTTTCGGTTTTATCACCGATTTTTATATTCATGCTCTTAGAGTTTGCCAAAACATTTTCAACACCTAATAACTCTGCCACAACGCTCATTGCGGAATTTCTCTTATCAATATTGGATTTAGGATTTATCCCTTTCAATTCCATAAATTGATTCATACCGGTAAGTCTCTTAGTTCGGGCGACGGTCTCAACCAGCTTTCCCGCCCGTTCAAAGTCATTCTTAAATCCTTCAAATACCTGCTTAGCCTTTTTATACTCAGCAGTTACCATAGATAAGTTGTTTTTCTTTACATAATTTTTGAAATCCCCGTCTAATGCTGTGCGGATATCCTCCATAAATTTTTCTTTGTTTAAATAAGTAACCAGGACCTCTGCCGCATTTGCTTTACTGATACTTCCAAGTCTTGATACCATCAGATTTTTTACATTTGATGTAGTATTTAAATCACAGATATATTTTACAATATCATTTCCGATTTTATCGGAAGGGTCTATAAGCTTGTTACATTCATCAATAAATATTTCCTCATTGCTTTTTCTATTGATTCTCTTCGTGAAAAATCCGTCTACAGGCTTCTCGCCTTCGATTTTAACCCTTAAACGCTCACTCAGGTCGCCACCCTTTTTCTCAAGTTCACCGGCCGGCATATTAACCGTGAGCGCTCTCGAGTTTTCAAATATCTCCGTTAAATCGTATTCTTTCTTGTCCTTCTTTAACTCGTCATAAATTACCTTTAAATCCTTTGAAATAACCTTACGGCACTTCCTGTAGAATAGAGCCTCATTCTCTTTCTCATCAACTTCAAAAAGGGCTTCCTCTATATTAACATATCTCTCAAATAAGCCTCTTAGCTTGGACTTTGAAACAGTTCTCTTATTATCCGAATCCATATAAGCAACAATCTCATCGGAAAGCTTGCCGAGCTCGTCGACAGCCTTAACCTGACTCTTACTCATATTACTTCTGCTGATGTTTTTGATGAATTCGTTATACTGTCTGATTCTTTTTCCCGCCCTGCCCTTTAAGAGATTAATATCAATCTTTAATTTATCTTTCGGAATCTTATTAATAATAACCTTTTTATCTTTAAGGCTTATGCTGATATTCTTGTCGATTACAGTGCCTGCGCCCTCATTTTTAACGCTCTCTATATTATTAAAAAGATTGGTTAATGTATCGTTCTCCTTTGGCTTCTCCTCTTTTGGAAGCGGACTATACTTAATTGCTTCACAGTATTTTTCGAACCAATTGTTAGGATAAAACTGATGGATCGCCCTGAACCGATCATCATTTAAAACTTTATCAACTGATGCTTTAAAGTTATCACTTCCAAAATATTCCGTTGCTTTTTTAATATTTTTATCCTTGGCGCCACCGCGAAATGCATCATCTGCGTATATTCTTGTACAGAAATTAACAGCCGCCTGCTTTGCGGAAATACCCGGCTTTACAGGGTTATAATTTCTTAAATCCTCGGTTTTTATTTCAGGATTAACTTTCACAGCTGCCTCATCGAGCTTAATAAGCCTCTGTTCATGCTTATAAGACGCATTAAAAGCTTCGGTCAGTGTTTTTTTGTCCATTTTAGGAGGAATTTCAAATTGATGGTCTTTTCTGTAAATCTCGGTAATCTCATCAAGTGCCTTCATCGGAACCTTATCTACTCCGACTCCCCCATTTATCTTCATTTTTTGCTCTTTAAATGTATTGATCATATAACCGAGGGTTTTATGCATTTCCTTTGCTTCATTTATTCTGGCTTTCTTTCCGCCGAAGATCCCTCCCCTGTTTACAATATAATCATTGGACTTACTTCTCAAATTAATGAGCGCACTCTGGATATCCTCCGGTGTACTGTCCGGATTTTCAAATGTTCTGATGCAATCCTCCAAAGTAAGAGCCATTTCACTGTAATAACTGCTTCCTTCTTTCGCTGCATTTCTCCCTTCAAAATTCGCCTTTTTGTTGCTCTGTGTAGCACGGAGATTCTCTCTGAATTCCTTTAATTTAATGGTCATCAAGTCGGTTCCGCGCCTCATGATATCGAAATTAACTACCATATTTTTAATGTAACCAATGTCCTCAGGTTTGTACTCGGCAACCAGCTCGACAATAGTCTTTTCCGGCACTTCCGGGACATTATTGATATAATCGTTAACCTCGCTAATATCAACGAATTTTTCGTTGTTTTCGTTAATAATATTATCTTCGTTAATAATATTGTTTTCGTTTATATTGATTTCATTATTATTGATTATATTATTATCGATTATATCGATGTCATGATTAAATGCATTGATGTCTTTATATATCGGATGGATAGGTTCTTCCTTTACATCAATGTTGTAATCGATGTTTACATTGATTTTTGTGTCGATATTTGTATTAATTTCACTGCCTTCGATATTTACGATTTCGTTGCTGCC
>JAILOA010000325.1 GCA_024691065.1 Lachnospiraceae bacterium
TCTGTGTATCAATATTACCTGTTACATCAAGTCCGCTTCCAACCGGAATATTTACTACACCATGATTTTCACATGACAGGATATTAATCGTCTGTCCTGAAGTAAGACCGTTAACAAATCCGATGATTCCACCTGCTGTACCCTGATTTGCTGCCTGTCTGTTTGTATAAAGTGTACCGAAATTAATACACCTCTGAACAGTACCACCATTATTAATCCAGTGAGAAACTATTCCGCCGACATTATGGGTATTATATTCCTTTACAACGCCTGCATTTATGCATGAGTCAATGAACCATTCCGAAGATGTCGGGTTACTTTGCAATGCTATTACACCACCGGCATAAAGCTTTGTTTGTGAAGTTCTCTCCTGTCTGCATACAAAAGCGTTATTTACATTACATATAAAATCTTTGTCAGATTCATTTAAGGCTGCAACACCGGCAACATAAGAATTCACATCACCATTTGCATTTTCACCGCCGAGACGATATCCAAATACCATCCACTTACCGGATGCACATTCTTTCATAACACCGGTTCTTGCGTTGAAACCTGTAATACCTCCTGCATAACCCTTACCTGCTTCCATCTTGATAGTAGTAATTTTACCTTCCAGGTTGGCAGGTGTATCACCATCATCTATATTATACAATGAACTGTAACCCTGACTGTCAGTTTTACCCAGTCTTCTCTTAAGTTCATTTAAATCTCTGGTAGACTCTGTATAAAGATACTTCTTTACATCATCTACCATCGGCATATCTTTCGCATATCCCGAATATGTAATAGTTCCCGCATTAGCTCCTGTTATACCGCCAAGCATACCGTTTACTATATATAATTTGCTTATTGAACTTCCGTCTATATAGCACTTCTTTATTGTGGCATTCTCTTCGTTAAGTCCTGCAATACCGCCAAGATAAGCTGAAGCACTGATTTTTTCCTTAGATGACATAGACATATTGGCACCGAAGAAACCTTTGATTCTAATATAAGCATTTGAGATATAGGACTGTGTAATAATTCCTCCTTCACCGGCTCCGCTTTCTTTGGCATTAAGTCCTGTTATTCCTCCGACTGCAGCACCAACGATAGCAGTTCCGTTGTAACTTGAAGTTCCGATAGTCCCGATAAATGCTGTATTTGCGATATGTCCGTAGTTTTCACCAACCACACCGCCTAAGTATTTTATCTTCTTAAGCTTATCAGCATCTGTAAATGTTGCCGAACTTTCCATGGTTGTATCGTAAATAGTATAGTTTTCCTCATCATCAACGTCGTAGTTTACATAGCCTTTGCTTGTATTCTTTCCGACAATTCCGCCAACCGTGATACTTGTCTGATTCGTTGTATAATCCACATTTGTCTCAACCGTACAATTTCTTACAACACCATCATTTTCGCCTATGGCATATCCGATGCATGAAAGCTTGGTTCCGTAGATTATTACCTTTCCTCCCTGATCGTCATTTCCAACCATACATCCTCTGACTATTCCGCCTTCAGGATTCTTTGCAACTATGGCACCACCGATAGTCTTAACCGATGAAATCTTGATATTATCATCTCCGTTTGCGGAAACCTCACAACCAACGATTTCATCACTGTTTACAGCTGTTATACCACCTGCAAAACTTCCGGATGAAGTAACATTACCTCTGTTTACACATTTTTGAAGAAGCTTTTTATTCTCAGGAACAATTCCTCCTGCATATCCGCTACTGGATACAACATCTCCAAGGTTCTCAACATATTTTATAACGGCATCATCCGAACTTCCTATATTTCCTACAATTCCTCCGGCATATTTTACTGCATCCACCTCTGCATAACTCTTGATATTCTTTGATTCTGTTCCGCAAATACTACCATGCTCCAGGAATCCCACAAGACCACCGGCATAGGTTGATGTTGCTTTAACCTTGATTGTCATATATTTACCGAAGTTATATAATGAATCAGACGATGTTATTGTTCCTGATGCTGTACTGTTACCGTATTTTGTATTCTTACCGATGATACCGCCTGCGAAGTTGCTTGAAGTAACAACAAGTCTTTTTTCCGATGATGACGCTCCTTCGGACTCAAGTGAAACCTCACCGTAGTTTATACCGACAAATCCACCGGTATAAACCTGTCCTTTTACTTCTCCAAAGCTCTTACAATTAAGGATGATACCACCTTTGTAACTATCTTTTGTTCTTATGTTAATTCCTGCAATACCACCTACTGCTTCTCTACCTGTAAGTGAAGTACCGGCATCTTTAGAGCAGTCCTCAATGGTTCCGCAGTAATAATTATAATTGTACTCTGAACTTAATCCTGAAAAATCAACTTTCTCTTTAATTCCGGCATCAAAGTTAACTCCTACGATTCCACCGATTATATTGATTGTATTCTTACCCATATTGGATGAGGACTCGCAATCGGTTACATATCCGGAATTAATGCCAACTATAGAACCGTAACAGCTATATTTGAAGTCAAGCGATCCTAAGTTTTGGCAATTATCTATAACTGTATTTGAATCAGCATATCCTGTGATTCCACCGATGATTCCTGTATATTCCGTTTC
>JAILOA010000370.1 GCA_024691065.1 Lachnospiraceae bacterium
AATTTACGGTGAGGAAATCAAAAAAACAGACATCTACAAAAACATCGTAAAGTCCGGTAATACAAACGAGCTTATAACTAATCTGAGGGATTCGGTAAAGTACACAAAGCTTGGTCTGTTTCAATTTGATAATGCTGTTCTAAAGAAGGAAGCCGAGGAGTTGAAAACCGCGGCCAAGGCTAAGAATAGAAATGAATCTGAAATTCAAATAGAAAATGATGAAAATAAAGTTACTCTTACGGATGCTGCCAAAGAATATAATGAATTTGCAGAAGGCAAATTGGAAGATCAACTGAGAGAAAATAAGAAAAGTGTGGACGAAGTAATACTTAAACACTTTGAAGAAGAGGTTCAAAATTATTCAATTCCAAGCTTTAATAAGAATGGACTGATTGCAAATGCAGCTTTCATAAAAGGATTGGTTAGAGATATAAAAGCTGTTAACAAATATACTTCCAGCAGAAATTTCGATAAGATGAAGGATGAGCTAAACAGGCTGGATAAATATGCTACAAAGCTCGCCTCTACCAAAGGTACGATACATCTTGATGAGATTAATGAATATAAGGAACTGGTGGATTCTGTTTCGGATTTAGCACAGCATTATCTGGACAATAAGAAAAATATTAATTCTGATTATGCAAAAAGCAGAGTACAGGCTGTCGGTAATTTAAAACGTAAGCTTCTGGCTCATCAAGTCGGATTCCAAAAATCATATAATGAAATTGACAAATTTTACCAGAAGAAAGCCAATGATTATGTAAATAAAAATGTTATTAAATATAACTACGCCGGTGAAGCTTCAAAAAAGATTTATTGGGGTGATTACACCACAAAAACCTTGCCTTCAACCAGGTTTTCTCTCAGCCGTTCGGCAGGAGTCTCTATCGCTACATTTGCTTTAGCAAACGAAGGATATGATTTTATGGATCTTATGGAACCTGAAAAGTATGCGGATCTAAAGCGTGAGATGTTCGATAAGGTTGCTAAGAAAATGGGCAGCAATAAGCCTGAAGATAGGAAGTGGCTTGCCGAAACAATGTATAATGGCTTTAAAAAATATGAGCAATTCATGAATGACAATATTAAAAATATAGATTTAGATAAGCCTAATCTTTTAGATGATGAAAAGTTTTGTAAAATTACCGATCTTTCAATGATGAGTTTTGATATGTGGCAGGAGATAAAGCATGTAGAACCGGAAATGAGAGATTTAGTTGCAGAGAAAGAACCTAATACTACATATGAAAACTATTTTGACAGGATAGACCTCATTCATGGCTATTTTAGCAAGATTGGTGCGGATATGTCGAAAGTTAAAGAATTGACTGTGCAATTTATATCAGACAAAGAACCATCAAATGATACCGTAAATTCTTTAGCAGCCAACTCCTGTAAGTTACATTTTCATTTAGAATTTGTAAAAAATATTCTAAATAATAACAAGGATGCTAAATACTCGGATCTTTGTACCAGAGATAGACATGGAGAAATGGCAATGCTTGGTGATTCGATAGAGGTTTCAAAGAGAGCAATAGGAGAATCATTTAGGGATGATTGTGAATCCACTAAAAATTTGTTGGATAAGTTACAGGATGGTTCTATATTTGAAAATGCTACATCCGAGAAGAATCCTGCAACCGGAATTTATGAAATTTCCGATCTTCCGGATGAAGATAAAATCAAGGAATTGGGTGAAATTAATAAGATTACCAAGAAGGGCGCAAAAGCTCTTGCCAAGATTAAAAAGGGTGAATACGATAAGCACGCGGTAAAGGAATATTATAATGATATTACTTACATAGCTGCTACGCAGATTTACAGGAAGCTTGGTGGGCTCCCGGTTAATGCTAAGAAGAATATCAAGATTTCTCTTGAGACTATCAGAAAGAGACTTTTTGATTCTTCTGATTTTAAAAAGTCTTTGATTTCGACTAATAATAAGAATAAGTTTATGAATCAAAATTCGGTTTATAAGAAGTTTACGAATGAGAAGGAGATTGAGAAGTTGATTGCGAAGCATGTGCCGGAGGCGCCTAAGAAGGTTGGGCCGGTTGCTGGCAAGCCGGTTGCA
>JAILOA010000272.1 GCA_024691065.1 Lachnospiraceae bacterium
TCTGAAGAACTGCTTACAGCAGTCTCCGATGTGTTCTTTGCTTCATCATCTCCACCTTTGCCACAACCTGTTGCACCAAGTGAAACAATAAGTGAAAGCGCTACAAATGAAACCGCTCCTTTTAGTAAATTAAATTTCATAATTTTCATCCTTTCTTTGTGAATTTCTTTGTAAATTTCATTTTTCATTCCTTTTGATACTTTTTCATTTTTTTCTGTGAAGCTATTGTCTTCTTTTTTTTAACTCCTTCCTTCCGACTTGCTCGCCAAATACATTAAAAATATTTTTGTTGAAAACAATACCTGTTGAAAACAGTATTTGTATATATACAGCTAACTCTTCGCTTCAATATTATTATACTCTCCCGGGAATTGCAACAAATATTAAAGAGTTATTATTGTTCATATCACTGTTACACATTTGTAACTCTTTGTATGCTATAATGGCAAAGTAAGTTTTAGATTGCTTGTTTTTAAAGATATCTAAATGTAAAATTATTAAGGTACGATTACACTTTTTTTAAATTACACCTTTTTATTTACACTTTTTATCACATATTTTAGATGAGCAATTTAAAAAAAGCCCGATAAGCAATAAAACAGAGACAATTACCCTGATTTATTGCTTTCACAATTAAATATCGATCGATGGGAAAACCAAAAAAAAAGCTATAATTCCCAAAAGCCAAATAAATACACAAAAATATACAACAAATCACAACGGAGGATACTAAGATGAGAGAATCAGATCAGTATGAAATTAATAACGAAGAAATCACAACCAGGTCAAACGCCGACTCAGGTAATTCCAACAAAAACAATATCAATAATGACACCGGCTCAAGTAATTCCGGCAACAAGCCTAACCAGTCTAACACCGGCTCAAATAATTCCGGCAACAAGCCTAACCAGTCTAACACCGGCTCAAATAATTCCGGCATAAACAATATCAATATTGACGCCAACTCAAGTTATTCAGACGACGATGACAGTATTTATATTCCGCGTAAAAATAAAAAGAAGAGTCCCGAAGAAGAAAGAGAAGAAAGTAATAAAAATTTCTTGACTAAATTAAATAGATCCGTTCCTTCATATGATGACCCGTTTGCAAACTTAATTAACATATACGGGCCTAATGGAAAAATTCCTAAAAAATGCTCCGATAATGAAAATGAAAAAAGTAAGTATGATGAACTTACAATAGATGTTCCTGAAGATCTGGATGAAAACATTGTTACAGCCATTGTTTTGGGAGCATGTCTTTCGTCCCCAAGACTCAAGGGCGGTTTAACATCATCCAGTAATTATGATCCTACCGATAAAGAATCAACAGGTATGAATTCGAATTACCTTATCGAGAATATAACTAAAGGTGATAGTCGTTCACAGCTTTTTGTACCAATTATGACCGAAGCCAGAAAGGAAGCTATTAAGGCTATTAATGAATATAAAAATAATAATAAAACAATGGTATATAAGTATTTAAATGCATTTGTAGACCATGCCGAATCCCAGGCTTATGATAATATTGCCATGCTGGTCAACGACCCTCAGGAACTTTCCGAATCTCAAAAGTTTCACTTTTTTGTAAAAGAAATTGAGAATAATACTAAGATAAAAGGATTCAGAAGAAACCTCAAAGGTTATGAAAAAGCATCTCGTGCTGTTTACCATTCATATCTAAATCAGCTTGCTTCAGTAAGAGATTCCGTAAAAATCAAGAAATCCTTGATTGATGACGATTCATTTTTTAATCTTTCCAAAGAAGAAAAAGAAAATAAGATTTTTAATGTTCTTATGTTAGAATATGTCGCTGTTACCGGTCAGGTACGTGATAACAATTGTCAAAAAAAAGGACTGGATTTATTAGAAAAATCCTACAAACAATTAGGTGTAGATAAAAATTTTCAAATCACTGAAAATAACATACCGAAACCTATAGGTGCATTACTAAAAAGGGATATGAATATTCTCGAAACAAGTATTAGTTATAAAAAATCCTTTCTGAAATATACCGTGGATGATTTGACTGCTATACTTGCCAAACCTGATGGTATAGATACCCTCAAGAATCTATATGGCGAAAAAATCAGGAATTCATCAACATTTAAGAAGCTTGTGGCTTCAAAAAACAGAGCAGAACTTATAGATAATATACATCATATTGATCCTGTAGGACACAATGGATTTGAGCAATTTAAGGATGTAATACTTCCTGATGAATCGGAAACCTTTAATACAAACTGCCAAATAATACTCAATAATGTCAACAAAAAAATAAGTGATAACGTACAGGAAAAAATACTTAACAGATTCTATAAAGATGAATTGGAAGCTAACAAAATCAAGTCTTTTGATGAGAATGGCCTTAAGGAAAACGCTGCATTTATAAAGAAAATGCTTGAAGATATTAATGCTGTTGATAAATATACTTCCAGCCCTAATTTTAAAGCGATGAAAGAGTCTCTCCGGGAACTCTCGACCCTTGCTACAGAGTTGTCTGCTATTAAAGGAAATATTAGAATCGAGGATATTAACACCTATAATAATAAAATCAAGGAGGTATCAGATCTTGCATTAACCTACCTTGATAACAAAACAAATATCAATTCTAATTATGCCAAAAAGAGAGTTTTGGCTGTTGGTAAATTGAGACGTAATCTTATTGAACATACATCAACTCTTGAAGCCGAAAAGAAAAATCAGATGGATAAGTATGCTGATATGGCCAAAAAATATGAAAATAATACCTTTAAAAAATATCAGTCCAATACAATAGAAAACAAAAAAATATTTTGGGGAACATATAAAACAAAAGATTTCCAAGGTATCGAATATAATATATCCAGATCCAGTGGCGTAAGTATTGCTACATTTGCTCTTATATGCGAAGGATACAGCTTTCACGAAGTTACAGATCCTGCACTTATTAAGGACGAAAAGCAGAAAATGTTTGATAAAGTAATCAAGAAAATAAAGAGTAATACTCCTGAGGATAGAAAATGGTTGGCAAATGTTATTTTTACCGGCTTCAAAAAGTATGATGAGATGATAAATGAACAGGTAAAATATTTGGATTTTAAGGATCCAAAACTTACAAAAACCGAACTGTTTGCAAAAATGTCAAGCCTTAGTTATCTCGCATTCGATGTTTGGCAGGAAATGCATAATTTAAAGGCTGAAATAACATCCCTTGCCCATAAGGATAATCCTAATATAAATGATTATGAGGATTATAAAAATTATAGATATGACCGTCGTGGTATTTTTGCTTTTCTCAACAGCTATAATGATAAGATTTTGGAATCGTTACCTTCTGCAGCTAATGAAGAAAAGGCTTCTTCAAACACATACAATAAACTGATTTCGTCTTCAATAGGAATGCAGCTATTATTACAGTTAGGTGATAAGCTTAAAAATAATAAGGATAAATCATTTACAGAGCTTATGGCAGATTATCATAGTACAACTCTTAAGCCTATATTTGACTATGTTAATGAACATGTCAGTGATTTTTCAGAGATTTTCAAGGAAGATCCTGAATCTACCAGAGCGGTTATGAGAAAAATAACTGACTCTACATTATTTAAAGATATTAAAATCGGAGCCGGAGATAATCCGGGTGAATTTGAAATTATAAATCTACCGGATGCGGCAAAGCTTAAGGAAGAGGCTGGAATAGAAAGGTTTATGGATAGGGCCATACTAGCTAACAACAAACTGGCGAACCGAAATCCGGAAAAATATAATCAGGAAAAATATCTTAGAGATGTGAGTTTCGTGGCAGTAGGAAAACTTTATTATATTATTAAGGAACTTCCGGTTGATCCTGCAACTCAAAAAACCATTTCACTTGAAAAAGTAAGAAAAGAACTACTTAATAGTGATATTCTGAAGGATACTTTTAAAAACCCGGATGACCCTACAAAATTTATTTCTCCGAAAGATGCATTTAAAAAGATGGGTAGTACATCTGTTATTAATAAGCTTCTTGGAAAATATATT
>JAILOA010000412.1 GCA_024691065.1 Lachnospiraceae bacterium
TTTATGACGGAACAGCACTTACAAAGAAGGAATATACCAGCAGTGGTCTTGTAGGTGGAGACAGAAGTACAACTGCAGCTAAAGATACCATAAGCAAGGTTATTTTCACAGGATCACAGACACTTGTGGGCGAAAGCGCAAATACACCATCCGATGCCTTGATAGTTAATAATGAAGGTAGGGATGTAACCGACAGCTACAGCATAAAGTATGTAAGCGGAACACTTAAGGTTACAAAGCGTACAGTTACCATAGCAGCAAACAGTGACAGTAAGCAGTATGATGGTACTCCGCTTACCGACAGTGGTTATACCGTACAGGCGAAGACAGCCGATACGGGACTTGCTGATGGAGACAAGGTAAGTGCAATTTCGGTAGTAGGTTCACAGACAAGGATTAATACTGCAGAAGATGTTAACAATAACAATATCGTAGAAGGCAGTGTTAAGATTACAAATTCAAATAATGAATATGTAACTGACAGCTATAAGATAGAGCTTGTACCGGGAACTCTTACAGTAGGTATGGGAACTGCAATTCAGATTACGGCAGGAAGTAAAGAGAAGACTTACGACGGAACAGCCCTTACCTGCAGTAATTACGAGATTACAAGCGGTGCTCTTTCAACGGGACATAAGATTGAGACGATTACATTTACCAGTGACAGTACAATTACTTATGCAGGAAGTACAACAAATGTAATAGATACTGTTAAGATTGTAGATTCATCAGGTAATGATGTTACAAGTAACTATACAATTTCAACAATGCCGGGATTACTTACTGTTGATCCTAAGGAAATTACAGTCACAGCGGGAAGCACTTCAAAGACCTATGACGGAACGGCTCTTACATATACCAAATTCAAGGTGGCAGATACCTTGGGTAATGCAGACGCAAAAGAGTTAAGTGGTTATGCAAGTCATAACGAAACCAATACAGGTGTTGAATCTGCAGCCCTTCAGGACGGAGAGAAGATTAATGTAACTCTTACAGGTACCCGTACTGTTGCAGGAAACTCCCCTAATAAGGCAGGAAGCATAGTAGTAAGAAATGCCAAGGGTGACAATATAACAAGCAGCTACAAGATTAATTGTGTAGATGGAACACTTACCATTAATCCAAGGGATATAGTAATCACAGCTAAGAATTTGACCAAGGAATATGACGGAACAGCTCTTACAAGTACCCCTGTAGTGGATGGAGTTGCAGCTGCACACGATTATAGTATTTCAAATATTGCTGATGGAGATTCAATTAATGCTCTTACATTTGACGGATCACAGACTATTGCAGGCACCGGTGATACAACACCTAAGAATGTTCAAATAGTTAACGGCAGTAAAGAGGATGTGACGGCAAGCTACAATATAGCCTATGTCGGAGGCGACTTAGAGGTAACTAAAAAATCACTTAAAATAACAGCAGGCAGCGATACCAGGATTTATGACGGTACACCTTTAATCAAGCATACCTTTACCAGTGAAGGTCTTGTGGGTGGAGATACGGATTCTTCAACCGAAACCGTTAAGGATAAGATCAGTAAGGTTACTTATTCGGGTTCACAGACAATAGTAGGTAAATGTGACAATATGCCTTCAGCTGCTAAGATTCTTAACCAGAATGGTAAGGAGGTAACAGAGAGCTACGATATTACCTATGTGAAGGGAACGCTTGAAGTTACACAGCGTACAGTTATTATTACAGCTAAGAGTGCCAATAAAGAATATGATGGTACACCTCTTACATGCAATGACTACACGGTACAGGCAAAGACAGCCGATACGGGACTTGCAGATGGAGATAAGGTAAGTGCCATTGAAGTAGTTGGTTCACAGACAGAGCTTAATACTGCTACCGATGTTGATAATAACAATATCACAGAGGGCAGTGTAAAGATTTCAAATTCAAATAATGAAGATGTAACAGGAAGCTACAACATAGTTCTAAAACCTGGTACATTGACAATAGGAAGCGGTACTCCGATTACAATTACCGCAGGTAGTGACAGCAAGACTTACGATGGAACAGCTCTTACAAGTAATGGTTATGAGATTACGAGTGGTTCTCTTTCCACGGGACATAAGATCAAGTCGGTTACATTTAGTGATGACAGTACGATTACTTATGCAGGAAGTAAGGATAATGTAATAACAAGCGTTACTATTGTAGACACATTGGACAGCAATAAAGATGTAACGGATAACTATACTATTTCCACTATAAACGGAACACTTACGGTTAATCCTAAGGAAATTAAGGTAACTGCAGGTAGTGCCGGAAAGACTTACGATGGTACCGCACTTACAAATACTACATTTAAGGTGGCAGATACTATAGGTAATGCAGATGAAACCGACCTGACAGGTTATTCAAGCTATGATGTAAATCATGAAGGTGTTGAATCTGCTGCACTTGTTGCTAACGATAAGATTAATGTTACCATTACAGGTTCACGGACATTGGCCGGAAGCTCGGCTAATAAGGCCGGAAATGCAGTAGTAAGGAATGCTGCAGGTGATGATATAACAGGAAGCTATAAGATTAGCTATGTTGACGGAAGTCTTGTGGTTAATAAGAAGGCACTTGTTATTTCGGCAAATTACAAGACAAAGACTTATGATGGAACAGCTCTTGTAAGTGATGTAACAAATTCCAACGATTATACAATCGGAGAAGTATCCGGTGATACAACAGTTAAGACACTTGCTGCAGGTGATACCATTAAGAGTATTGAATATGATGGTTCACAGACTATAGCAGGAAAGAGTGATACCCTTCCTAAGAATGTTCAGATTGTAAACAGCAGTAATGTTGATGTAACAGCAAGTTATTCTATTACATACAATTCGAACACTTTAGAGGTAACAAAGAAAGCACTTAAAATTACAGCTGATGACGCTGAGAAGATTTACGATGGAACACCTCTTATTAAGCACAGTTGTACAAGTGAAGGTCTTGTGGGCGGAGATACCGCTGCAGGAACAACAACCATTAAGGATACAATAAGTAAGGTTGTTTACTCGGGTCTTCAGACAATAGTCGGAGAATGTAAGAATACACCATCCTCGGCAACAATACTTAATAACACCGGTAAGGATGTAACCGAAAGCTACAATATTAGTTACGTAGCCGGAACACTTAAGGTTACACAGCGTGAGGTTACAATCCATGCAAAGAGTGCCAATAAAGAGTATGATGGTACACCACTTGTTTGCAATGATTACACGGTTGATGCCAAGACAGATACAACGGGACTTGTAGATGGCGACAAGGTAGTTGCCATTGAAGTAGTTGGATCACAGACAGAGATTAATACTGCATCAGATGTTAATAATAACAACATCACTGAAGGCAGTGTAAAGATTAATAATTCAAATAATGAAAATGTAACTGCAAGCTATAAGATTATTCTTAAGCCTGGTACTCTTACTGTAGGTAGCGGTACACCAATCACAATCACTGCGGGAAGTGCCTCAAAGACTTATGACGGAACAGCCCTTACATGCAGCGATTATGAGCTTACAAGCGGTGCTCTTTCAACAGGACATAAGATAGAGAAGGTTACATTTGATTACAGTACTACTGACAATGTACAAAACAGTAAAATCACATACGAAGGAAGTACTGATAACGTTATTGATACAGTAAAGATTGTTGATACTTTAAACAATAATGAAGATGTTACAAGCAACTATACAATTTCAACTTTACCTGGAAAACTTACAATTAATCCTAAGGAAATCAGGTTGACTGCAAGAAGTGTATCAAAGACCTATGATGGTATAGCACTTACAATTGCAACCTTCAAGGGCGATGATGGTTTGGGTAATGCCGATGATAATTATCTGACAGCTTACGAAACATACAGCGCTGCAAATGAAGGAGTTCATTCGGCTGCTCTCATTGGTGATGATAAGATTAATGTGGTGATTGAGGGATCTCAGACAATTGCCGGTTCTTCACCTAACAAGATTACAAGGGCAGTAGTTACGACAGAGATTAATGGTGTGGTAGAGGATATTTCAAGCAGTTACAAGATAAGCGTTGTTGATGGTATCCTTAAGGTAAATAAGAAAAATGTAACTATTACAGCTAATAATAAGACAAAAGAGTATGACGGAACAGCACTTGTAAGCAGTCCGGTAGTCAACGGAGTCGGCAGCGGAGATTATACATTGGGTAAGGAAGACGGAGAAAGTATTGTTGATACTCTGGCAGCCAATGATTCAATCTATGCGCTTAGCTTTGACGGATCACAAACCGTTTACGGAAAGAATGAGACAACTCCTAAGGATGCGGTAATTGTTGACAGAGACGGCGCAGATGTTACGGAATGCTACAACATTACATACGATTCCGGAATACTTGAAGTAACACAGAAACCACTTACAATTACAGCAACTGATAAGGGTAAGGTTTATGATGGAACAGCTCTTACAAGCGAGGAGTATACTACTACGGATCTTGCTGCAGGAGATGAAATCTACAACATTACATTTACCGGTTCACAGTCTGATATAGGACAAAGTACAAATACACCTTCCAAGGCAATAATTGTGAACGGTACCGGTAAGAATGTAACCGCAAGTTACTTATTTACATATAAAGCAGGCACATTAAATGTCAGCACCAGAGATATTACAATAGTTGCAAACAGTGCCAGCAAGCAGTATGATGGTACACCGCTTGTATGTAAGGAGTACACGGTTCTCAATCAGACAAGTACAACAGGTCTTGCAGATGGTGACAGAATTACCGATATTACCATTGTGGGATCGGAAACAGAAATTAACACAGGTGAGGAAGATAACAATATTATCAAGCCTGGTAGTGTTAAGATTACTAATTCTTATAACGAAAATGTAACCAAGAACTATAACATAATTCTTGAACCTGGTACACTTACCGTAGGAAAGGGTGATCCACTTACTCTTACGGCAGGAGATGCTACAAAGACTTACGACGGAACACCTCTTACATGCTCGGATTACGAGATTTCAAGCGGAGCTCTTTCGGTAGGACATGAAATCAGGACGGTTACATTTAGTGATGAAAGTACAATTACATACGCCGGAAATAAGGAAAATAAGATTACCGGTGTGGTAATTGTGGATACTTTGGATAATGACAAGGTGGTTACGGATAACTATACACTTTCATTTATACCGGGATCACTCACAGTTAATCCTAAGGCAATTACAATAACAGCCGGAAGCGATACCAAGATTTATGATGGTACGGCAATTACAAATACTACATTTAAGACTGCAGATGGTTTAGGAAATGAAGATGCTGACTTCCTGGATGGCTATTCAGTTTACCGCGAAGCTAACGAAGGAGTTCACGCAGCGGCACTTGCAGCAGATGATAAGTTAAATGTTGTGCTCGAAGGATCGCAGACATTAGCCGGTACTTCAGCTAACAAGGTAAGGCGTGCGGTAGTTACGGCAGTTGTTAACGGAGAAACAAAAGACATTACAGACAGCTACGATATCAGCTTT
>JAILOA010000439.1 GCA_024691065.1 Lachnospiraceae bacterium
CTTATTTCCCCTGGATTTATACTGTTCTACCATCTTTTTCTGAAGGTAGTCGCAGTAGACACCTTCTTCAAAAAAAGTCAAAAAATCTTTATTTATCTTTTCTCCCTTATCGATAACAACCTGGCCGGCTGCCTTCATAGAGTTAATTTTAAGGCTGCCTATTGTTGCAATACTATAAAAACCATTTATTAAATCCTTATGGTACTCGTCAAAATCTTTAAATGGCAAATTCTTTTCTTTCAATACATTTGAAATTGCTTCCTTATTATTTGACATCTCCTGCCATGCATCATACTGAACCGTACCAATATTAAGAAGCTTTATATATTCCTCGTTATTAAAAAGGTCAGGGTCCGTAAAGTCGATTTTTTCAGCGGTTTCATTCATAAATGCCTTCATTTTTTCAAAACCGCCGACTATATTTTCCGCAAGCCATTTTTGCCCCTCATCGGTGATTGTGGATGTAAAAGCGGCCACATTCCGAAACATCTGCTGTTTCTCGTTTACAAGCTTTTCGGGGTCAAGGATATCCTCCATCCTGTACTTTCCGGTATTCGCAAGCGCAAGTACCGTAAAGCTCTGGTTGGCCGTTCTGCTTACATTATACATAGGCGAAGTTAGGGTTGTGGTTTTAAAACGCGCTCCCTTAAATATATCCAATCCTTCCTTGCTATAAATAAATTTTTCTTCAAATTTCTTTCCGTTTTCCTCAAATAATTCACCTGACTTTTCGCTTATTACCTTATCAACAGCATTTTCAATTGAATGTATATTTGCTCCAAGCTTTAATCTAAGGTCCTTTACGGCTGCAACCCTGTTCTTTGCATAGTCTGAATCAGCCTCCGTCTTGTTATCAATATAAACCCCTGACAAATCAAAGACTTCTTTTGATAATTGTGTGTATTTATCAACATCCTCAGTATTTAATACTCTGCCACTGTTTGCAAGTTCCTTTGTGTAATCCCTTAATTCCTTCAGCTTGGATCTCATATCCTTATAATTCTTTGATGTCTTCCAGGCGTGGTGATTTCTATCAATATTGTTATATAATTCTTCTATAAATGTAGCATTCTTCTTCATTTCATCGAGTGTGAATGATTTTAACCCGTACTGTTCAATTTCAGCCTGTAAATGATTTTTAAAAACGGTTTCAATTACCTTATCCTTAATTTGCTTCAACTCTTTATTGAAATCGCTTTCGGTAGACTTATTTATTTCCGACGCTTCATCCGGAAGCTTTACTCCCGGAAACGCATTCTCAAGCCCAACCCCTGAAAAATTGTCAGCATTCATAACGGCCTTTATGAGGTCGTTTTCATTTTGTGCATCGATAATTCTTTTAAAGTACACGGATTTCTTTATTTCCGGACCATACATAGACTTAAGGCGGTTATATCCGTTTTCTTTTAATAATATAGCCTTTATTTCATTGACTTTATACTTTTTAATGGTTTCCGATAAATCCGAGGCAAATTTTATGATTTTATTGTCATTATTAATTATTTCCTGAGCTTTTGCAGGCTGCCCGGGTTCTTCTATATTGGAAATTCCAAGACCTGTAAGACAACCTGTTAAAATGTTGTCCTTTTGGTCTGCTCTTGCTTGTCTATCTTTAACTCCCATCCCTGAAATAAACTGTTTAAGAATTATGTCAGTCAGAGCCTCTTCCTTCTGTTCCTTGCTCATTTCATTAAATTTATTAATAAAGGTTTCTTTTTCCTTTACAACCGAAACAGCATAATCAATCTCCTTTACAGTCCCTTTAAGATTAGCTTCCTGTGCCCTGTTAAATCCTTTATTAAATCCTGCCTTTTTAAATGCTTTATTATCAATAATTTTCCGGGCAATTGAGCTTATTGCCGCATTTGAAGGAATCGGAGAAATATTTGCCCTATAATCAATTGGAGGATTATCCAGATTATATTTTTTACAATAATTTACAAATCTTTTTAAGCATAACAATACAGGCCCCTTATTTCCATTTTTATAATCTTCTATCTTCTTATTGGCTTCTTTTCTGGCTTCAATAAGAATAGGGGCTAAATTCTTCTCCCTTTGGTCTCCCTTTACAACGTTGTCAACAATGTGCAGCTTATTGGTTTCAACAGCATTAAACATAGTACTTGAGGAAGAAAATGTTTTCTTAAGCCTTGATTCTTCAATTGCCTCACCGATAACAATTGCAGCAATTACTTCATCTGTTAATTCTTCATTTGCACCTTTATCAATTACAATATCACTGTATTCATTTGCATTGGGAACCCCGATACTCTCGGGAATTTTACCGTTTGGGCCATAGACATCGATCAATGATTTATAAGGATTTTCGGATTCCTTATTAAATCTTTTCAAACTATCCTTATATTTTTTAACTTTTTCTGCATCTATTGTTTTTACTTCATCTATTGTAATTTCACGCATAACGATTCCCTCCGTTTTTTTGTGGTAAAGATCCGACTTTATCAATCTACATCGGTCATATCTATAGATCTTTTTATTTTTTTTCAGATAAAATGTAGCTCAGTAAATTCCCCTTTTTTTCGCTACATTATAAATATTAACATATCAAGAGTTACAAAAGTGTAACAACAACTTATAATTACTATAATAGTATCATATTATGCAGATTTTTAATAGATTATTTATGAATGGATTCGATTGTTTATAGATTATAAAAGACTTAATTGGTTGATGTTTTGGGATGTTCGTGATTTTTGAGATTTGATATGTTATGGGCTTTTTGAGACTTAGGCTTTGGGGCTTTGGGGCTTTATTTTTTTTGTTTTGGGATTTTGGGGTTTTAATTTTTAGGTTTTTGGTTTTGGGGTTTGGTTTTGGGATTTTGGGGTTTTATTTTTTGGGTTTTGGGGTTTTGGGTTTTGGGTTTGGGGTTTGGGATTTTTATAAAAATTTTACAAGTTAATTTTAATTTTATCATTTTTGTTAATTGTGAATAAAAATCGTTTTTTTCTTAATTCAAATTTTGGCAGTTTTGTCTAATGGACAAATTTCCGGAATTTTTATATAATCGTTGCATGGTTTGAAGTGGAAGAAAGGACCGAGATGAAAACCCAGATTCCACATTTATTATTAATTCATTATTTTATTATAATATCAGGTTTGCTCTGCCTATCCTTACTTTTTAGGATGGGAATCTCAGAGGCGATGAGTATATATTATCTCTCCGGAGGAAGTATTCATAAAAGCTCATTAAAACCCGGTACCGAAAAAATATATTCTATAGACATGTCTTCGGCCGGATGTAATATTACATTTATTGTAAATGTTGCGCCGGAATATCTGTCAAATATAACCTTATCTTTAACAGATCCCGACAATAAGATTATAAATAATACCGGTTATGTATATGACTCTATTCATATGCTTTTAAAGTCGACCTATAAAATAAGCTCAACAGGTAGCTATAAGCTTACAATAAGTAACAATGGAGAAGCACCTGTTTATTACAAAGTTAGATATAATATTGCTGAATCTAAGATAAAAAGTAACTCTGATTCCGGCAAGAATAAAAACAATAATTCGGGAAGTGACAGGGATTCCGGCTCCGGTTCCAAAAATACGGAAAGTAATAAAGATACCAGCTCCGGTAATACAGGAAGTGGCAGGGATTCCGGATCCGGTTCCAAAAATACGGAAAGTAACAAAGATACCGGCTCCGGTAATACAGGAAGTGACAGGGATTCCGGCTCCGGTTCCAAAAATACGGAAAGTAATAAAGATACCGGCTCCGGTAAGGATACAAATCAGTCCCAAAAATACAACACTAAAGTAACCCCTTCCCCGAGTAAGGCTCCGGCTACCGGTAAGAAGCCCGTCAGCTCGAAGTCTTCCAATGAGAAACCTACCGCTACTCCCGCTCCGGTTTCAAGTAAGAAGCCGGTCGGCTCGAAGTCTTCCAATGAGAGACCTACCGCTACTCCCGCTCCGGTTTCAAGTAAGAAGCCGGTCGGCTCAAAGTCTCCTAATGATAACAAGAGGTCTGACTCTACCCCGGCTGCAAGTAGGAAACCATCCGGTGCAAAGTCATCCTCCTCAAAAAATAAAACTTCAGACACAACTTTCACCACAAACAAAAAACCTGAAAGCACCGATTCTCTTAAGAGAAATGACACTTCAGACAAGAATACTTCCGGCGATAAATCAGGTAAAAAACCTGGTAAATCCTTTTCTATAAAAAACAGTACGGCAAGTGCAGTATTAAAAATTTTCGACGATAATTCGGAATCATCTGCTTTACATGACAGACCTGAATACGAATCCTCCACTTCAAACCAATTAATAAGATTCGGTAATTCATTTGTTATGCTCAAAGTCGGTGAAACCGTTGAACTCCCACTTGAAAATTCAACTGTATCAAAATCCTCGTCGCCGGAAGTATCTTTAAATAACCTAAGGTTCGTAATCCTTGACGAAGAAATTGCTTCTTTATATGATGACGAAACCGCATCAACTTTATCATCAATAGAAAATATATCAAATAATGATGATTACACAGCAGACGTAACTCCGACTGTCACAGGAAATATCGATGGAATAACAGACATAACTCCGACTGTCACAGGAAATATCGATGGAATAACAACTATTATAATGTACTCCGGAGATAAACCAATATCCAGCTGTACACTAAGAGTAACTTAATAATCAAATACCCAATCATATAGAAACTAATCACCTAAATGATAACACCGTAATATATACCCAACTTTGACCATACTAAGACATCTATATACCCTATCCGGCCATAAGGGTACAACGTATATACACTCCCCTAATTATGCAGAAGCAGGCGTATATAAAACACAATTAACACCGGAGCAGGTCCAAAAAACATAAAATCCGGTAACAATAGAGAAATAATATGTATAACAAAACCAACAACCCCACCATAACTCACAATTCCAAAAGGATTGAAACATTTTCCAATCACAAAATTAAATATGACGACTTCTTACTTTCGGATAAATATACATTTATCAAACACATAAAATCCTCAATGGATGAGGATGTTTTACTGGTTGAAAATTGTAATTTGGAAAGAGAATATATTGCAAAGATAATTGATACAACTTATTTTAATGAGGGTTTAACAAAGGCTTTACAGGAGATTAAATCAGATTACCTCTGCACGCCCATAGAATATGAGACAACGCCACAAAGAACACTCCTCATATTTGATAAATATCAGACGTTGGATGAAATTATTATGCATACCGGGCTATCCCTAAAAGAGATACTCCTTATAGGCAGCAACATATCATCCGCTCTCTTTTCCTTGTCTACAATTGGTCTAAGTCATATGGATGTAAAGCATTCCAACATATTGGTGAATGACGGTCACTATATGCTATGCGACCTTTGTTATTCAACCAACTATGATAGATTTTATGCCGGAAAAAAGAGAAAATTACAACCTACACATATTGACTCCGAAATGCTTACAAATATGCTTGTTGAAATGCTGGCACCTGCACAGGAAACTTCAATAAGGAACATCTCAAAAAAAATAAAATCACTTCGTTTAAGTGATATAGAAGAACTTCCTTATGAATTTAATGAATTATTAAATAATGATGCATTATTTACTTCAAGATATTTATTTGCTGTCTCTGATGAGGATTTTGATGATTATTTTTTTGAAGCAACCGAATTGATTGGAAAGTCCGGATCTATCCTTAATAACAAAATTAAAAAAAGAACTGTCATAAAACCTGAAAAACGCATTAATGAACACTTTAGAAAAGACTCTGATTCATCCTCTGACAGTCCAAACAAAAAACAATTCAGGCAAAAAAACAATGCCTCAAAACGTCCAAACAATAAACAATTCAGGCAAACAGGCAAAATGGTTTCTAAAATCAATCCAAAATATTTCCTGCTTTGGATAACTATAATCGTTGTCGGAGTAGCTGTAATATATGAAATTAACAACAGAAAGGAGGCCTCAATTGTTCGGGAAACCAACGCCTTGGAAGCTACACTTCCGGAAATGGTCTTGCTCTCGGATAAAAAATTAAGTTCCATTCCTGATTTATCCGAATACAATAATCCTGTAGAAATTTATGCTTCTGACAATCAAATAAATGATATTTCAGCCATCAAGGATTTAAATACCGTTAAAATCCTGGTTCTGTCAAATAATCCGCTGACCAACATTAATGATTGCAAAAGCCTTAAAACATTAACATTCCTTGACCTTTCAAACACAGGGGTAACCACCATCCTGCCGTTAATGAATTTAGATTCTCTTACCACCTTAAATATATTAGGATGTAATGTACCTCAAAAAGAAGTAGAACGATTTATGGATACGCATCCGAATTGCACTTTGATTTACTCTTGAAATTTAATATAGATGAGTAATTTCCGGTTAAATAATCATACTTCAATATTATAATGAGAATCATCTTGAAAAATATAATTTGAAT
>JAILOA010000458.1 GCA_024691065.1 Lachnospiraceae bacterium
TCCTTACGAAAAGGGGAATACCTTCACCGCCGATGAGACATATATAAAAGTCCGCGGCATTAAGGGATTCATCTGGTTCATTATGGATGCTGCATCCCGAGTAATCATCGGATATCAAATCTCTGATAATCGTGGTGTAGGTCCGTGCATCATGGCAATGCGGATGGCATTCCAACACCTTAAAGAACTTCCGGAAAACTTCCGCTTTATTGCTGATGCCTACAGTGCGTATCCTCTTGCCGCCCAGCAGTTCTTCCGTAAATATGGTGAAAAGTTTAAGTTTGATATCACACAGGTTGTCGGGCTTACAAACGACGATGCAGTTTCAAAAGAGTTCCGTCCGTTCAAGCAGATGATCGAACGACTGAACCGCACTTATAAAGCCTCGTACCGCCCCACAAACGGATTTGATAACTACGATGGCGCCAACTACGACCTTGCTCTTTGGGTTGCTTATTACAACTTTCTTCGTCCGCATAAAATCCACAACTATCGGCGTCCCTTAGTTGAAAACGACATCATCTCAAATGGCGGGAACATGCCGGGTAAATGGCAACTGATAATCTTTTTAGGACAGCAGACCATCCTCGAAATGCAGAAGGAGAAGTCTGCCTGATTCCGGAGCGGAACCGTTGTCAAGGGAACCGTGGAATACCGAAACCGGCGCAGCCGGTGAGGATATGCCGCGAAAGTCCCTTGACATAAGGTTCGCGGATTATCCTGTATCTTAGGTCAGCAAGTGTGCTTGCTGGCCTGCTTCCGGCGAGGACGGGTGCGGGCAGAGCCCGCAAAACGGGTCAAGGGACAAGTCCCTTGCAGGTTCTTAGGGCAGCGCCCTAAGCCCTCGGAGAGCTTTTCGGTATCAATATCTACAATTTTCAAGGTTCATTTGAGCCTTTTTCTTTCAGCTCATTCTTTCATAGGTCACTTGACACTACCAAATTTAATGTACATAGTTTTTTTTTGGTTTTATTAATTTGTTGAACGCATTATAAAACATCGAACATAACAAAAGTATAACAAAAAAAATGTTTTTTTGTTTTTTTTTCAATATGCTGATAATACGGGGTTTTAACCCAAAAAAATAAGGCGGCTACAGACATTAATATCTATAACCACCTTTAATACTAATGTGAATTTACAAAATTCACCAAAACATTCCATATAATTTACAACAAATTATTATATATCAAAGAATATGACCATTAAGCAAAGAATACGACCATCATAAGAACAATCTGATTGCTAATAACTGTTGAAATAACACTTGAAACTGTACCAACAGCTGCAGCCTTATTCGAATTGTTATAACTATCAGCCACCAAAGATGATGCGAAAAGAAGTCTCTGCTTATTGCTAAGCGCCAAACCACCAAAGCCCTTTGAATCCTTAATATAATCTGCAACCTCGATTATCTCATTTACAAGAGTTTCTGTATCAATTCCTACATCGATAAGAACTCCTAACATAGAAGATTCATTCTTTTCATTTCCATACTTAACATCCTTATCTAAGAATTTATTATATATCTCAACAACCTTATCGCATTTTGCTTTCATATCGCCATCAGTCATTGTAAGAACTTCGGCTATACCCTGAATCTCGTTCTTTCCGAGCTTAATTTGAACTTCGCTATTAAGATAATCATAAGCCCATTCCATCTCTTCCATAATCTGATCAACAGACTTTTCAGTAAGGCAGAGAAGGTATCCAAATGCAATATCATCAGTAGAAGTAAGGAATGGATGCTCCTTATTCATACGTTTATATAAATCACTAAACTTATTAACTATTGCCTCAGCTTCCGCTACCTTACCAGCATCAACAATAATCATTGCAGCCTCGATTAAATATGCACTATCAAAAATTGAACCCTTAGTAATAATATCATATACCTTCTTGACATCATCAAAATATTTCTCAGGCTCATCCTGTATAGCCATCTTGCTGGCAACAATCGATTTAGACCTGCTCTGGAAAGATGAAAAATAACTAGTATTTTTAGCAATATACTTAGAACACGCTTCAAGCTTATCAGCATCAACATCTTTATCTCCATAAATAAGTGCTGTTGCAATCATAATCATGTTATTAGACAACCTAAAAACCTTCTTAACCTCATTTGTGTTCTCAGTAAAGTGATCACATTTTACTTTAATTTGCTCGTTCATAAAAAATTCTCCCTTCATTTTTAATTAATCTTTTTCATTTCATACTTTCTTCAAATAGATAGAATTATCTAGATAGAATTATCAAGATTTATCTATAATTATCGGAAAAGTATATAAATTAACAAGTTTCTCATACAACAAATAGTATAATATGAATTACTATCATTAACAAGTATATTTTTATGTCTTATA
>JAILOA010000028.1 GCA_024691065.1 Lachnospiraceae bacterium
GCAAATTGATGAGCACAAGAATATTTGTGTTATATCAGGTGAATCAATTGCAATCGAGGCAGCTATGCTTGCCAGTGAAGGAACTGTAATTGCGGTTGAATATAAGCAAAATGACCGTGAAACCCTCGAAGAGAATGTTAACCAGTTTGGTCTTTCAAATGTAACAATCATTGATCATGTCGGCGAGGATACTATGGCAGAGCTTCCTGTTCCGGATATTACAATGCTTGTAGCATCCGCAAGCTTGGAAATTGAGCTTGAATATCTTACAAGGGTAAATCCTGATATGCAATTTGTGATTTATACACTTGACTTTAAGGTTGCTGCAAATATCCGTGAAACACTTGAGAAATATGGTATGAGTGATATTACGGTTATTCAGATTGCTGTTTCAAAGCTTACATCCAAGAATGTATTTGAAAATCAGCCTGCACCTTGGATTATTTCAGCCAGTGTGTAAATGTGATTATATGCGGCAGTGTAAGTAATCCATTACGCGCTTTTGCACTTAAGCGGGAAGTCAGGCGTATCGGGAAATGACTGCTTTTATAACATTTATATGTAATTTTAAGGGATAATTATAATTTGACCCGGTTCGGGTTTCGTCCCGCCGGGTTATAAAATGGGATAAATATATTATAAAAATTAATGGGATTGAATGACTTATTTGTTGATTATTTGGATTTAAATGATATTCAGGTTTTGGGATATAAAGAGTTTACATTTTGCTGATTTAAGTTTTAGTCTTACTGCCGGTATACCGGTTATTATCAGTAAATGTGAAGCTCTAATGTAGACGTGAATATCGGGAGCTATGAATGATTATATACAATTCTAAGGAATTTGGAGCTTTATTAAAAGCTAAACGTAAGGAGCTAAAATATACACAAAAAGATGTTTCTAAAATATTAGGACTCAGTGTTGGGTTTATTTCTGAATTAGAGAATGGAAAAAAGACTGCAGAGCTTGAAAAAGCTATTAAATATGCTGTTTTTCTGGGTTTTAATTTGGAATTAAGTGATTGAGCGAAGTGTTCATTCGTGTATAATTTATAGGCGGTTCGGATTGTGAATCTTCCTGTATGATTTATGGGCGGATTGGATTGTGAATCTTCGTTTTACTATATATTATATGATTACCTTACATTTATTGTTTTGGAATAAAGTCCTTTGTATATTAGTCTAATAAATCTTTATAATTAATAAATAATTGTACATATCAAAGGTGGCTACTATTATTATGAAAAAACTTATTACCAAATATTTACCGATAATTGTATTAGGTGTTTTATTAATTATAACTGTTATTGTAACAGCAGTATTCATCAATGTTTTAAAGAATAAGAAAAAGAAAAACGTAAAAGAAACAAAAGAGACGGTCAGTAGTGAAGTGACTGAGGAAGCGACTTCGGAAGAGGTGGAGGAATACGACCCTACCAAAATCGAAAGCTTCAATCCGACTTGTACGGATGAAACCAATCCTTCTAATTTTATTACTTCTCAGGAAGTGTTTGTAAATGATCAGTTGCTTGGCTCTGTAAAAGATTATGAAGGTGACGGTGTTATAAGCTTTGGTTACGGAGACGAATATACAACCCAGGAAGGTGTGATAACCTTCAGGGGAAATAACTTCAGGGATACGGCAGCCTATGGTACTGCTGATATGCAAAATTACACACTGGAAAGTATGTGGACTCTTGGAACCAGCAATATGACAGCGGACGGTGCATTTTGGAGCGGAAACGGATGGACAGGCCAGCCACTTCTGATTAAATGGCCGAGAGAAACCAAGGCTCATATGAATATGGAGCAGTGGGCCAAGGATGATGATGAGCTTGTTGAAGCTATTTATGCAAGTATGGATGGTAATATTTATTTTATAGATATTAATTCAGGCGAGCAGACAAGAGAGCCTATGTACCTGGGCTTTGTATTTAAGGGAGCCGGTGCACTTGATCCGAGAGGTTATCCTATACTTTATGTTGGCTCGGGATATAACGGACCTGAAGGAACTTCAAGGGCATTTATTATCAATTTGCTGGATTGTACAGTAATGTATGAATTCGGAAAGGAAGATCCTTATTCGCTTAGAGGGTCACTCAGCTTTTTCGATTCATCATCACTTGTGGATCCTGAAACTGATACCTTGATTCAGCCTGGTGAAAATGGTATATTATATTTAATTAAATTAAATACAAAATATAATGAGGAAAAAGGTAAGCTTTCCATTAATCCAGATAAGGTTGTTAAATTCAGATATACAGGCGTCAGAAACAATTCATCTACTTATTGGTACGGAATGGAAGACAGTGCAGCAATTTATAAGGGCTTCCTTTTCATTGCCGATAACGGTGGAAACCTGTTTTGTCTTAATTTGAATACAATGAGAATGAAATGGGTGCAGGATACATTGGATGATTCCAACTCAACGCCGGTGCTTTCGGTAGAGGATGGACATTTATATCTTTATGTTAGTACCTCATTCCACTTAGGTTGGCGAAGCAGTTCAACTGCTGAGGTTCCTATTTGGAAGATAGATGCTGAAAATGGATCGATAGTTTGGAAGCGTTCTTATGAATGTTATTCCGTGGATGGTGCTTCGGGTGGAGTACAATCTACAATAGCTGTCGGTAAAGGATCATTGGATAAATTTATTTATGTAACAGTCGGCAGAACGGGCGATTCCGGTTCAGGTGTACTTGCCTGCATCAGAAAGAAAAACGGAAGAGTCAAGTGGGAGCAGGCCGGACCTTACACCTGGTCTTCACCGGTTTGTGTTTATAACTCGAATGAGGGCGGCAGGGATAAGGTTTTATATGCAAGAAGTGATTGTAAGCTTCTCATGGTTGATGGAATTACCGGAGATACCGATGCTGAGCTTCAGATGCAAAGCGGAAATGTTGAGGCTTCACCTGCGGTTTACAATAATATTTTGGTTATTGGAACCAGAGGGCAGATGATTAATGGAGTGAAGATTGGATAGTTGGGTGCTATCAAAAGATTGTTGGATTTTGCTCCTTGGGTTAGGTGGATTTTATGTATCTTCCTGATTTGAGGTTGCATTTTTAAAATTTTATATTGGATTTATTTTTGCTCTGACCACAAGGAGAGTTCCGAGTGGGAATAGTGGATTGTTTTATGCATTTACTATACCCTTCTTGGATTCAAGAGGGGTATTTTTATTTAAGTAGAAAGGGATTGCGGATGCAATCGGTAGGGTATGATGATTAAAATTGCAGTTTATGGTAAGGGTGGTATCGGAAAGTCTACGGTGACTTCTAATTTGGCGGCAGCTTTTGCTTCGCTGGGAAAGAAGGTTGTGCAGATTGGATGTGATCCGAAGGCTGATTCCACCATTAATTTGCTGGGTGGTGAGACCCCGGTGCCTGTTATTGAATTGTTGAAGGAAGATGAGGAAATCGAGGATATTGATCAGATTTCCAAGATTGGTTTTAAGGGAATTACTTGTATTGAGACCGGTGGTCCTACGCCGGGACTTGGTTGTGCGGGCCGTGGTATTATCGCTACATTTCAATTGCTCAATGAATTAAAGCTATATGAAAAGGTTAAGCCGGATGTGGTTTTATATGATGTACTTGGTGATGTTGTCTGTGGTGGCTTTGCAGCGCCTATCAGGGAAGGTTATGCGGATGATGTTATTATTGTTACGTCGGGGGAAAAAATGTCTCTTTATGCGGCTAATAATATATATGTTGCCGTTAAGAATTTTGAAGACCGAAGCTATGCCAAGGTTCGTGGAATTGTTTTAAACAGGCGTAATATTCCTGATGAGGAAGAAAAGGTAAAGGCGTTTGCTTGTGAGAGAGATTTAAAGATTCTCGGGTTTATTCCGAGAAGTGATGACATTAATAGATGCGAGGATGCCGGAAAGACTGTAATTGAAGGTAATATCGAGTCTGAGGCCGCGCAGGCATTTTTAAAGCTTGCAAGTGATTTATGCGAAGGAAAATAGATTTTATAAGTAGGAATAAGGATTATAATATGGGAAATTTAATTAAAAAAAGAGCTAAATTTTTTACTGCTTCAGAGTTATCGGATTTGGGTAAGGATAATGTTCCGGATGAGCTTACTACAGGTAAACAGCTTGTATATTCATCACCGGCTACGCTTTGCTATAATTCGCCGGGTGCGGAGGGGTATGGTGTTAAGAGGGCAGGACTTTCGGTGCCGGAGTCGGTTATGCTTATTGTTGCGCCGGGATGCTGTGGCAGAAATACTTCTATCATAAGCAACATGCCTCAGTACAGACATAGGTTTTTCTATCTTGAAATGAATGAAAATGATCTTGTTACAGGTAAGCATCTCAGTCGTATACCTAAGGCAATTAAGGAAATATGTAATACAATTACGAATAAATGGGGCGAGAAGGCTCCAAGTGTTGTTATGATTTGCATTACCTGTGTGGATGCTTTGCTTGGTACGGATATGGAGCGTGTTTGCAGGAAGGCGGAAGAATTTATTAATTCCGAAAGTCTGGATGATATAAATAAATCAGGCTCTGAGGATGACACTGAAGAAGTTAAATCTGATAATTTAAGTTCGGATAATGTAGCGGATACAGAAGAAAAAACAGGAAATAAGAATCGGTATATCCAGGTTAAACCTTGCTATATGTATGCGCTTACCAGGGAGGGACATTGTCCTCCTATGGTTCAGGTTAGGCAGTCGATATATTCACTTCTTGATAATCGGACACGTAAGGCTAACAGTGTCAATATTTTAGGACATTTTGATACACTTATTCCGGAATGCGAACTTTATGATTATCTGAAGGCGGTTGGAGTTAAAAACATCAGAGAAATAGGGGCCTGCGATACATTTGACGAATTCATGAAAATGTCGGAGGCAAGCTTTAATATCATTTTAAATCCCGAGGCTGTAAATGCCGGAAAGGATTTGTATGAAAGACTTAAGATGCCATTTTTGATTTTAAACCGTTTGTACTATGTGGAGCAGATTCATAAGCAGTATATGGCATTTGCAAAGGCAATCGGTGTTAAAATCGATGATGGAAAAGAGTATGATTTATGTAAAATAAAAATCGAAGAAGCTAAGGAACTTTTTTCGGATTATACATTTTCAATCGGAGAAGCATTGAATGCCGATTCATTCGAGCTTGCGCTTGCACTTATCAGATATGGCTTTAAGGTAGATGAAATATTTGCAGCGGTTGAGAAAGAAAAATACATTTATATAGACAGGATTGCCGAGCTTTCGCCGGATACAAAGATTTATTCCAATATGGAACCGACAATGGTATTTTTCGGGGTATTTGAAAATCAGTCAAAACAAAAATCAAAAAGAATCTGCATTGGTAAGGATGCCTCATATTATCATAAGGATGCAGTGAAACTTATGTGGAATGAGGATATTCAGCCTTTCGGTTATATGGGTGTGATTAAATTATTTAATGCTTTAAAAAAAGCTGTGGCTGAATATAAGCTTGGAGGTGATAAGTGATGAAGGGATTAAAAACAGTACTTACTCCATTTGCGCCTGATCAATCCGGAAGTGTTGCGGTTCTTTATGAATATGGAGGCTTGATTGTAATTTTGGATGCGGGTGGTTGCACAGGAAATATATGTGGATTTGATGAACCCCGCTGGACTGTAAAGAAAAGCATGATAATGAGTGCAGCATTAAGGGATATGGATGCAATTCTCGGCAGGGATGAGGCGCTTGTAAAAAAGACCGTAAAGGCTGCAGAACAGCTAAAGCCTAATTTTATTGCTGTCATAGGTACTCCGGTTCCGGCAGTAATCGGTACTGATTTCAGGGGAATTGTGAATTTACTTAAAAAGAAAACCGGTATGGAAAATGTATTCGGAATAGAAACTTTTGGAATGAAATATTACGATGAAGGGGCTTCTAAGTCTTATATGGCGCTGGTTTCCGAATATTTTGCCGGTTTAAATTCTTCCAAATACATAGGAATCTTCGGGGCGACTCCGCTTGATATTTCAAAAGAGGAACTTGATTATATAAAGAGTAGAATTCAAGCAGAAGAAGGGCTTGATTCAACAGAGAATATAATTTCTTTTGGAATGGATTGTGATTATAAGGATTTCAGTAAATTATCCGGGCTTTACAAAAATTATGTAATTTCAATTTCCGGCCTTAAGGCTTGCAGAAAGCTAAAGGATGATTTTGAAATTGATTATGTGTTGGAGAATTATAGTGCTGAAAATTATGTAGATAAAGCTTTGGAATTGATAAACACGAGTAAAGCAGTTTTAGGTAAAATTCCAAAAGTATTAATAGTTTCAGAGCAAATATTTGCAAATTCTCTCAGGAATTTAATTTTAAAATCGGGTTTTAGTGATGAAATTGAAATCATAAACGCAACATTTTTTATGAAGGATAAGGAGATATCAGAAACCTGTGATTTAAAGCTTAAGGACGAGGATGATTTTGAAAATGTAGTTGTTAATGAAAATATCGATGTTGTTATCGGAGATCCGGTTTTAAAGGATATTCTTTCCATTAAGCAGCTTGAGAGTTTGGAGTGGCTTAGTATTAAGCATTTTGCGGTATCGGG
>JAILOA010000281.1 GCA_024691065.1 Lachnospiraceae bacterium
AATCGGCATAATCGAGGAAATAAACTTCATAACCTGTGTCTTCATTAGTATAACAATAACCTGATTCGGTATCGGTGGAAGTTGAATCCGTTCCGTCCAAACTGCCTTCGGTATTGGTCTCATCGGTTGCATCGGAATCAGTATCAAATAATCCGTCGCCGTCCGTATCTGTTCCGCTGCCTTTTGAAGTTTTAGCTTTCTTATTTTTGGCTGCATATTCAAAATCATTTGCATGGGTTAAATATACATCTTCATCTGCAGTCCCGTTTACTTCAGTAGTTGTGGAAGATTTCTTATCGTTTACCTTTGCCTCTGCCGTGCTTATATCCATAAGACCAAACGGAAGAGCAAGTATCATTATAAATAGAAAAACAAAAAATTTAGCTGCTATTTTTTTATGCACGGTCATCACCTCCATCATAATTAGTAAATTGTGGAAGTGGACGTGTTGCAAGTACATTATAATATACCATCATGCTCATCATGGTAATGAACATGGAAACAAGCGACAATACTGTTGCGAAGTAGTAGTAAATATCATTTGCAGGATCGGCAAAGAATATTACCATACCGATTGCCAATGAAATCAGAGAGAAAAGCGAACCCGGGACATTTGCCTTTACAGGAATGGTTTTAAGGGTTTTGCTCGAATGCGCGAAGATTGCTGCTCCTATTGCCTCCAGAACCAAAACAACCAAACCTAACACCAGTGAATATCCATCCGAAAATTCGGTTATCATGAAATCAACAAATAAAGCACCTACGGCAGTAAAAATAACGCTGAATAAAAGCACCAGGAATATAACCAATCCCGGAGATGTACTCGTTTTATCCTCGCGGGTTACGATTTTCGACGTAGGTTTCTTTTTGTTGGCTTCCGCAAATTTGGGGTCCTTTTTTTCTCTTTCTTTCCTTGCCTTTTGCTTGGCATACAACATTCCCCAGTCATATACACCGCTGTCGCTTTTGACGATTTCGGTCATCTCGATGTCAAACATTATAAGGGTTATAAATGCTGCAATCATAACTATAAAAAGGTTCTGAGTCGGAATTAAATGAAAGTGTTCGAATGCACCGGATAGTAACAAAAATATCGGAATTGCCATTAAGATGGTACCGATTAAAAACTTCCATATTGAAACCGGCATATCCGCAAATACCTTTCCGGTCTGACCGTTTACGGTAGCGTAAGCTACACGGTTATGCTTTCGGTATGACATGAACCAAACCGGAAACATGGTAGAATCAACTTTCTCAATCTTTGTCGGGATTCCCTTCATCTGTGTCTCCCTGGAATTACTATAGGAATAACTGAAGGTCTGTGCCTGTTTTTTGATTTTGGAAAGGGTTTCATCCCTTGCGATATCCCTCACCTTATCATCGTAGGTTGTAGAAGGAACATCAGCCGTATCACCGTAAAATCCCAGTAAATACGAAGGTTCAAAAACCTCCATTTCGTGGGCATCATAAGGGGCAATCGTTTCACTTATCTCATCATTAAAGGAAGACGCTGCGTCATATGAAAGTCCCTTATAATATCCATCTACATCTCCACTGAGTCTGTAATGGTCTGTAATTATATAGTCGCCGCTTCGATGTGATTTTTCAAGTCCCAGGCTTACTTTGCCATCGTGTCTTACATAGTAAGACCAATAAGGCATATATATACCTCTGAAGCCGTCAATAAATTTTGCATCCTTATATTCATTCGGAGTGTATAAGGATTTTCTTGCAAATGCAGCATATGCCTTTTTGCAGTCATCCTTGGTCTTTTTAAAAGGAATGATATAGGATGGTTTTTTTGATCGTTCCATTCTTGCGGAAAGGATGGTTGAAGCACCGCAAAAGCTACAAAAGTCAGCGACGGTATTTTCCGTTGCGGTTATTTCACCACCACATTGCGGACAATGGAATACCGTGACATCGTAGAAATTGTCTTCTTCAGCATCATCTGTCTTAAGAACGGTTTTCGGATCAAAGAGTGAGCTGCAGCTGGAGCATTTGACCTTTTGAGAAGCTATGTCAAATCTAAGCTCGCCGCCGCAATTAGCACATTGATACATAATATCTCCTTTCTTGATTTTTTATTATCTTACCACAAATCCCACAAAAAGAATACGTCCAAGTTTATCTTTTATTCTTATTTTATTAAAACCATATTTCTTCAAATATTTTTTGTATTTCTTTAATTTAAATGTAAATTTCTTCTTGTTCTTAGCGGCCTTTATTTTCCTGGAATTAATCTTTAAAAACTTGATTCCGGCCGGCGCCTTAACCTTTACCTTATATTTATATCTATAAATATTGTAGTTGCTGATATTTATTGACGGACGCTTGTAATTATTATAGGAAGAATCATCCGAAGAACTGTTATTTGTGGTTACGCTGCTTGAAGTGCTTACCTTGGATGTACTTATTGGCAGGCGATTAACCAGGTTATTTGTAGAATACTTTGAGCTGCCCGAATTTGAACTGCCTGAGCTTGAACTACCCGAATTGCTTCCTGTAGGGGAAGGAGTGTATATGGCTGACTCAGTAACCGGTGAGTATGGATTATATGGATCATATGTATACTCCGGATCCTCGGTTCCATAAGGATTGTACGGATCATAGGTATAGTCCGGATCCTCGGTTCCATAAGGATTGTACGGATCATAGGTATAGTCCGGATCCTCGGACTCGTAAGGATCATACTGTTCATAGGTATCATCAGGATCATCGGACTCGTATGGCTCATAAGTATACTCCGGATCCTCGGACTCGTAAGGATCATACGGTTCATAGGTATCATGAGGGTCATCGGACTCGTATGGCTCATAAGTATACTCCGGATCCTCGGACTCGTAAGGATCATACTGTTCATAGGTATCGTCAGGATCATCAGACTCATCCGGATCGTATGGCTCATAAGTATCATCAGGATCATCAGACTCATAAGGGTCGTATGGCTCCTATAAATCGTCATTTTATCAATACTACGTGTAAATTGTTGTATATAAATTTGAAGGAACTGA
>JAILOA010000046.1 GCA_024691065.1 Lachnospiraceae bacterium
TGGTCGTCTTATTCCTGAATTAGAGGCTCTTACACCTGATGGAGATAAGAGACTTGGTGCTAACCCTCATGCAAATGGTGGTAACCTTCTTAAGGATCTTCGTCTTCCTGATTTCCGTGATTACGGTATCGAGGTTCAGCCTGGTAAGACTGAGGCTCAGGACATGATCGAGCTTGGCGGTTACATTCGTGATATATTCAGACTTAATCAGGAGAATAAGAACTTCAGAATCTTTGGACCTGATGAGTCTATGTCTAACAGACTTTATAAAGTATTTGAGGAGCAGGAGAGAGACTGGAATGCTGAAATCATCGATACTGATGATCATCTTGCAAGCAACGGCCGTATTATGGACGGTATGCTTTCCGAGCATATGTGTGAAGGATGGCTTGAGGGCTATCTTCTTACAGGACGTCATGGTTTCTTCGCAAGTTACGAAGCATTTATAAGAATCGTTGACTCTATGGCTGCTCAGCATGCTAAGTGGCTTAAGGTTTGTAATCAGCTTTCCTGGAGAGCACCTATTGCATCCCTTAACTTTATCCTTACATCAAATGTATGGCAGCAGGATCATAACGGATTTACACATCAGGATCCTGGTTTCCTTGATCATATTTCCAATAAAAAGGCAGACGTTGTACGTATGTACCTTCCACCTGATACTAACTGCTTACTTTCTTGCTTCGATCACTGTATCAAGAGTAAGAATTATGTAAATGCAATCGTCGCTTCTAAGCATCCGTCACGTCAGTGGCTTACTATGGAGCAGGCTGTTAAGCATTGTACACTTGGTGTTGGTATTTGGGATTGGGCTTCAAATGATCAGGGTGTTGAGCCGGATGTTATCATGGCTTGCTGTGGTGATACTCCAACTCTTGAGACTATGGCTGCTATCACAATCCTTCATGATGAACTTCCTGACTTAAAGGTTCGTGCAATCAATGTTGTTGACCTCTTTAAGTTAGAGTCGGATTCAAAGCATCCACATGGACTTTCTAACAGAGAGTATGATGCTTTGTTTACAAAGGATAAGCCGATTATATTTGCATTCCATGGATATCCGACACTTATTCATGAGCTTACTTATGATCGTACCAATAAGAATCTTTCTGTTCATGGTTATACAGAAGAGGGTACTATCACAACACCATTTGATATGCGTGTTCAGAACCAGATTGACCGTTTCAATCTTGTTAAGGATGTTGTTATGCATCTTCCACAGCTCGGTAATACAGGCGCTCACCTCATTCAGAAGATGAATGATAAGCTTATCGAGCATAAGCAGTATATTGCCGAGTATGGACAGGATCTTGAAGAGGTTCGTAACTGGGAATGGAAATAATATAGAATTATGAATGCTTTACGGTGATTGATTATTGTTTTTACAATTGATTAGATTATCTTACGGTGATTGAATTATCTTATCGAAGCATTAAATATGATTAATACACAAGGCGGTGTAAATCGGTTATCGGTTTATGCCGCTTTTTATATATTTTAAAAATATTTTATACACATTGTTTCTATAATGTGATATAATGATAAAAGTGTTTGTGGATATGCTTGATTATTGACGGCTTACTTTAGAAGTGAGAGTGTATTCACATAAATTTTTGCAGAAAGGTTATGGGTTTGTAATTATGGAAAAAGTGGTTTGTAAGAGAATGTGTAAGCTCATTAACTCCGAGGATTTGAGAAATGCAGGTATGAGCGAGGATTCTATCAAGTACTATGAGGATTACGGGTATGAGATTTGGGAGCCTGTAGAGAAAGATAAATATATTTATGTATTTGAGCCTAATGATAAAGATTATAAATTTGCTATGGAATTCCTTACTTATCAAGGGATGGATGAAGCTTTTAAGCTTTGGGCAGCATTATAAAATTAATTAAAAAAATGCTTTATTTTTTGTAATATAAATGTTATACTATCTATATATTTTTAAGTGAAGGACGGTGATATTTTGAAGATTTATCTTGATGATAGTGCCTTGCATAGACTTTTGGATGATAGAAGACTTCCGGAAGTTAAATATGAGCGTGAGCTTATGGTTATGATTGTGGAACTTATCGAGAAGGAAGCAATTGATTGCGTTGGTAGTGAGGTGCTTAATAAGCAGATTAAAGCAACAGAGAATGTTTTTAAAGAGACAATTCTTGAAGTTTTATACAGCATGACCAAAGATGAGGTCAAGGTTAATAGGGATATACTTGAGCGTGCCGAAGAAATCAGACGTAAGTTCGGAGATGTTTTATATACAGACAGTCTTCATATAGCTTGCGCTGAGGTTGGCGAGGCTGATGTTTTTGTTACGGTTGATGAGAAACTTGTAAAAGCAAGTAAAGGAATTAAGCTTAAAACTAGGCTCATGACCTTACCTAGATTTTTGATGGAGGTATTGAAGTAATGGCAATGTCTAAAGAAGATGAAGCACAGAGAAAAAGTATCTTTGCTATAAAGAATAAAGTTGGAGTTGCATTAGCTCTTAAGTCTCTTGAGAAATATGATAAGGGTGGTTCAGGCAATTATGTTGCCGAGAAATATGCAAATCCTATTAAGAATCCTAGTGATGAAGAGATTCGTAAGGAATATGGTTTTTAATTTGAATTTTATAAAGTGATATATAAAAAACCACTTGCTTTTTGCAAGTGGTTTTTTATGATATTGTGCCTCGTGGCAACGAATCAATTCAGGTTATGAATTTATACAGTTAAGTGATTTAAGTTCTACCCTGGAGCTTATTGGTTATTTAAAAAACTATATTGATTCCTGATTTAAGGATGTTCAGGGTACAACAACGCCGTGTACTAAGCTAATAGTTGGGTAAGTAATGTACAGTAATGTACAGTAATCGGTACTAAGCCAACAACTTATAAAGTGTAAGTTCCTTAAAATCAGAAAGCTTTACAGGTCTGGAATAGTAATAGCCCTGGAAACTCGTTGTATAGTAATGCTTAAGGAAGTCACGCATTTCTGTGGTTTCTATACCCTCTACGCATACATTTAACTTGATATTCTTAGCACAATTTGTAATGGCATCAATTATTTGTTGATCTATGGTATTTTTTTCTATATCCATAATAAATGCTCTGTCAATTTTAATTATATCTACCGGAAGCACCTTAAGTAAGCTTAAGGATGAGAATCCGGTTCCGAAGTCATCCAATGCAACCTTGATACCTAAGGACTTAAGGAAAATGATTTCATTTCTGAGAAAATCCATATCCAAAAGTCTGCAACGTTCAGTTAATTCTATACAAAGGTTTTCAGGAGGGAAGCCGGTTTCCTGCAATATATTTACAAAAGATGAACGGAAATCGCTTCGCTCAAGCTGTGTATAGGCGATGTTTACATTTAAAATTAATTCAGGATGGGTTATAACCAAATCCCTGGTTTGTGAAAATGATTCTCTGAAAATCCAGTTTCCAACTTCGACAAATGCGTCATCCAGTTCAAGCCACGGAAGAAAGGAATTTGGCGGAACTACACCAAAATCATCATGTTTCCAACGTAGAAGTGCTTCCATACCTGTGAGTTTTTCGGTTTCTGCATCTACAATAGGCTGGTAGGTAAGGAAGAAACCTTCGCAGTCATGTGTGATACTGGTTTTAATGGCTTTCATAAGTTTCAATGTGTTTTTGCTCTTATCTTCGGAACTATTGTGGATAACTACCAGCTCGCCATGTCTTTTCTGCTTTGAGAGATCAAGTGCATAACGACTATTGCTGTATAACATAAGTTCATCGGTTTCAAAATTATCAACTAACAATGCTCCGCTGGCTGCTCTTAATGGGATGGTAACTCCAGAAATGACAATATCGGTTCTTAGGATTTCTGCAAATTTATCATGCTGTTCATTCAGCTTTTGAATGCTTATTCCATCGACGAGAATTCCAAAACGAAGACCATCCAGACGAAATGAATTAGAAAGCTTAAGGTTCATTTCGGTTAATTTATCGGCCACGGATTTTAAAACCTGGTTTCCAAAGGAATATCCATATAATGTATTAATCTCACTAAAATCCCTTATACTGAAAAGTACTAATGTAAAAGGATTCTTCTCCTCAATTCTTTTCTTTAACTCCTTGAAAAATTTATATTGGTTAGGGAGACCGGTTGTTGGATCATAATTAGTTTGAATACCATGGTTTGAAATAGTACCAATGAAAAATGCATCTTTACCATCATCATCTTTTATAACACGTCCGTCACATGAGCAGGTTACATAGACGCCTTCTTTATTTTTGGCGCGGTAATCCATAATATGTGAATCCGCATTACCGGAAAAAATATCTTCTATGCTTTTTTTGTAAGATTCACGGTCTTCAGGGTGGATGTGTTCGGCCCAAATATCACCGGCCGCTATCATAGTCTCACTAGGTAATCCAAAATAATCAACGGCGTTTTTTGACCATCGGGAAACATCAGTCTCTATATTTGAAATAAAAACATAATGGTTATCAGAAGTAGTATTAATTGCATCACATACCGAATTAAGCAATTCAAGTGTATCACTAAAATGCATATAACTCACCTCACTTATAGATATAGTCCGAAATTTTGGACAATATCAATA
>JAILOA010000144.1 GCA_024691065.1 Lachnospiraceae bacterium
ATAAGTAAAACCTTATAAATCAGTTAACAATCAGACGCCATACTGCCCTATGTGATCATCCAATCCCTGGAAACACAGGTAAAATCGGTCTAAACAAGGATTATAAAACCCGATTCCTACCACATGCACGGAGCTTAAATCTCTTGTGATAAGAATAACACAAAACAAAAATAAATACTACATTTAATTTACTTTAAATGCAATTTTCTTTTTGATTTCCATATCCGGCTTCCATTCCTCATCGCTCTCATCAATGTCAACCGTTATTACTTCGACATCATCCTCTCCCTTAACGCGTTCATTGACGATTTCCTCGGCGAGCTTATCCTCGATATTTGTCTGGATGGCACGTTTTACCGGACGTGCGCCGTAAACCTTGTCGAAACCTGCCTTAGCAAGGAAATCGATGGCATCCTCGGAAAAGCTTAGCTTTATACCGGTCTGATTAAGTGCTCTCTTCTTTAAATCCCCAAGAAGAAGCTTAACAATCTCCTTAATATCATCCTCGCTAAGCATATGGAATACAATCATTTCATCAATTCTATTGATGAATTCCGGCTTAAATATCTTCTTAACCTCTTCAAGTACAGCTTCCTTCATCTGATTATGATCAGCCTCACTGTCCTCCTTAACGCCGAATCCAAGGCGCTTTGGCTGGACTATACGCTGCGCACCCGCATTGGAGGTCATAATTATAATGGTATTTTTAAAGCTTACTTTCCTGCCCTGGGCATCGGTAATATGTCCTTCATCCAGAATCTGAAGAAGTATATTAAATACATCCGGATGAGCCTTCTCGATTTCATCGAAAAGCACTACGGAATAAGGATGTCTCCTAACCTTCTCCGAAAGCTGTCCGCCGTCATCATAGCCTACATATCCGGGAGGGGATCCAATCATCTTGGACACACTGTGCTTTTCCATATATTCCGACATATCAACTCTGATAATCTCACTTGATTCTCCGAATACCGCATCTGCAAGCGTTTTTGAAAGCTCTGTTTTTCCGACACCTGTCGGTCCGAGGAATAAAAATGAACCAATCGGTCTGTTAGGATCCTTTAATCCTGTTCTACCTCTCCTTGTAGCACGCGCAACAGCCTTAACTGCCTCATGCTGACCGATAACACGTTCATGCAGATACTCTTCGAGATTCTTGAGTCTCTCATTCTCTTCTGCCTGAATCTTCTGTACAGGAATCTTTGTCCAGTCCGCGATAACATCGGCAATATGCTCCTCGGTAACTGTAAATTCCTTAGTTGCCTTCGCATTTGAGCTTCGCTCATTCTTTAGCTTCTCTATTTTTTCTTCAATAGCCTGCTGCTCACGCTTCTTCTCGCTTGCAATCATATATTCTTCATGGATGATTGCATCTTCCTTTTCCTTCTCAAGCTCGACTATCTGCTCCTCCATCTGCCTGATTTCAGGTGATGGAAGACTCTTTCTCATACCCGTTCTGGCACAGGCCTCATCCAACGCATCTATAGCCTTATCCGGAAGGAAACGGTCACTTACAAATCTTGCGGAAAGCTTGGCTGCGGCGATAAGCGCCTCATCCTTAATAGTAACCTTATGATGCTTTGCATATAAATCCGCAACTCCGCGAAGCATTTCAATGGTTGCCTCCACTGAAGGTTCCTCAATTACAACTGATTGAAAACGCCTTTCCAATGCTGCGTCCTTTTCTATCTTTTTACGATATTCTTCTCTTGTGGTTGCACCGATAAGCCTGATTTCACCTCTGGCAAGACTTGGTTTCAATATATTTGCGGCATCTGTCGAACCGTCCGAATTACCGGCTCCGATAACAGTATGAATTTCATCGATAAATAAAAGTACATTTCCGGCAGCACTTGCCTCACTTAAAGCACGCTTAATCCTCTCCTCGAACTCACCTCTGTACTTAGAACCCGCAACCATGCCCGCAATATCAAGGTTTATAAGTCTCACGCCGAGCAAATGCTCCGGCACGTCTTCATTTACGATTTTTATTGCGAGTCCCTCGACCACGGCTGTTTTACCTACACCCGGCTCACCGATAAGACATGGATTATTCTTTGTTCTTCTGGATAAAATCCTGATCATTCTCTCGGTTTCCAAGTCACGTCCGATAACCGCATCTAAGTTGCCTTCCTTTGCAGCCTTTGTTAAATCGGTTCCAAATGCATCGAGCACCGGTGTTTGTGACTTTTTCTTTGTATTCTTATGTGTAAGAAAATCATTCCTTGCAGCCACTGCGTCTACACCTGTAGAACTGAGCAATTCCACGTAAATATTTTGTAAATTTAGTCCCAATGTAGCAAGAATCCTGACAGCGATACATTCCTGCTCATGTAAAATAGCAAGGAGTATATGCTCGGTTCCGGCTTTTTCGGTCTGATTCTTCTGAGCCAGTTTAATTGCATTATCAAGTATCTTTTTAAGACGGGGTGTATATAACCCCTTTTCGGCAACAGGTATACTGCTTCCCTCTGCCAAAACATCCTGTATAACCTCTCTTATTTTCTCTGAAGTTGCACCATTTTGCATAAGCACCTGAGAAGCGACACCCTTATTTTCCACAAGAGATAAAAGCATATGTTCAGTCCCGACAAATGACTGTCCCATACCCTTTGCAACCTTTTCAGCCCTCTCAATAGCCTGTTTTGCAAGTCTGGTATATTTGGTTAAATCCATATAACACAATCCTTTCAATATATTTATTCTTATTTTTTAATTCTACCCCACTGCCCCGTCTGAAGCTGCAGAGCTTGAATCATTATTTTTATTATTCTTACCCGAGCTACCGGAATCATTCTTTCCTGAACTTCCGGAATCGTTATTCGACGAGCTGCCCGAATCATCCGACGAACTGCCTGAATCATCCGAAGATGAAACATCACCTGTACCTGATGCCGAAACATGCGCAATCACCTTATAGGTCTTGGTACTGCCGCTCGAAGACTTAATCTTCACATAGAAAATGTTATTTCCGCG
>JAILOA010000147.1 GCA_024691065.1 Lachnospiraceae bacterium
GAATTATTATAATATTTTAATTATTAAAAGAATTATAAAGTATTATAAAGCATTGAATAAAACTGATTTTAATAATTATTATCAGAATTATAAAGCATTGAATAAAACTGATTTTAGTAATTCTTATCAGAGTTATTAAGTATAGAATAAAACTGATTTAAATAATATTTACAGTTATAATTATATGAATTTTGTTTGAGTTATTATAATTCTTATAGTATACTTAGCTTAATGTGATTTTACAGCAGTGTACAGAGTGTTCCTTGCTTAGAATGTTACTTTATTAAGCGGGAACACCCGGTTTACAATCGAACACTGAAGTGTTCCTGCTTTTATGATCAGGAAATGAATCGGATATAGGGATGTATGCTTTACGATTTTCAATATTTATAATTATATTTTTTTAAAATTTTATATGTAAGGCAAAAGTAAAACAAAAAAACGGAGGATTAATGTATGTCTGTTATTTACGGAAAATATAAGCAAACGCTTAATGATATAGCAAACGAGCTTTCAACAAGATTGGAGATTCATAATAATAATATTTATGATAAAACCGGATATAAGCTTTTTGAACATATATCATCCCGGGTTAAATCAGAGGAGAGCATGATAGAAAAGTGTGAACGTAAAGGTGTTCCGGCTAATTATGAATCTGCACTCGGTTTGATGAGGGATGCAATAGGTATAAGAATCGTATCGACATTTATAGATGATATACAAACCAATATAGATTACATTAAAAATATGCCGGATGTCACTGTGGTTAAGGAAAAGGATTACATAAAGCATGCAAAACCAAACGGATACAGAAGCTATCATTTGATTTTGGATGTAGAATGGGACGAAGAAGATTTTAGAGGTAACACGCCGGGTCATTATTTCGTTGAAGTTCAACTTAGGACTATAGCTATGGATTCCTGGGCAGCTCTTGAACATCAACTGAAATACAAGAAAGATGTTCCTAATCATGAGCTTATAGAGTCGGAACTTAAGAGAGTTGCGGATGAAATTAATTCCTGTGATTTGTCCATGAAAACAATCAGGAATCTTATCAGGGGAAGCATATAAATCCCTGTTTCGTTTTTTGATTTTACTTCATGAAGATATTATATTTACAAAAATGAAAATAAATAAAGATATATAGTTTGAAATATATTTTTGAAGGTTAGGAGAGAATGCTATGAAAATTATGTTAGCTGAAGATGAGAAGGCGCTTTCAAAAGCCTATACTACTATATTAACCCATTACGGATATGAGGTTATGCAGGTTTTCAACGGAGAGGAAGCTGTAAAAGAAGCTTCTACCGGTATTTATGACTGCCTTATACTGGATATAATGATGCCTGTTATGGACGGAGTCACCGCTCTTAAAAATATAAGAGAAAGCGGAAATGTAACGCCGGCAATCTTCCTTACTGCTAAGGCTGAAATTGATGACAGGGTAATCGGTCTCGATGCCGGAGCTGATGATTATATTGCAAAACCGGTGGATATGAAGGAATTACTGGCAAGAATACGTTCACTTACAAGAAGAGCTACAAATTATACTCCTGTTAAGATTCAAATCGGAGATGTGATATTAAATACCGAAGAACAATCTATTAAAAGAGAAAATTCCATCAGACTTGCAAAAAAAGAAGCAAAGCTTATGGAATTATTTATGTTAAACGAATCCAAGATAATTACAATAAATGAAATTATAAATAAGGTATGGCATGATGAACCTGAGACCGGATATGAGGTAGTGGTTTTGTATGTTTCATATCTTAGAGATAAATTAAATGCAATTGATGCGGATATAGATATTACAGGAAACAAAGAGATGGGCTTTGTTTTAAACAAAATAGGATATTGATATTTTTTATAAGAGATTATAATCTAAACTGTAATATTGTTCACTTAAAAATGATATGACGACTGTATATAATAACAGCTTATGAAAAAAGGGAGCTTTATGATTAAAAAATTACAATTAAAATTTATTATGGTAGCATTATTATCGGCTCTTTTGGTGCTTATAATAGCCATTCTTCCGATGGATATATATGTGTATTTTAATACTAATTTCAGGCTGCATCAAATAGTAAACATGATTTGTGATAATAATGGTTATCTTCCGGATTATGACAGGAAAATGTTTGTTGATATAGATATTACACAGGAATCCAGGAATGAGATAAGATATTTCAGTGTAATTGTCTCTGACAATTCTGTTGTGGAACTAAATACGGGCAGGATATCAGCGGTTTCCGATGATGAGGCATCGGATTACGCAGATGAAGTACTTGCGTTGACCAATAATACAAACCAATTGGTGAAGCTTATAACCAATGACAGCAAGGAAGGTGTTTTTGAGAAAAATGACTTTGTATATTATTACAAGGTTAAAGAGCTTTCCGATGGCTCTACATTGGTTGTATTTGTCGATGGAACAAGTTCCATGAAAAATTCCGATCTTATAATTAAATTTTCTGTAATGCTTTTATGTATCTGTTTCCTGTTATTTTTACTTTTGGTTAAGATATTTTCAAAGCGTGCCATTAAATCCTTTGTTGAAAATTATAATAAGCAAAAGGCATTTATAACAAATGCAAGTCATGAGCTAAAGACTCCTTTATCCATTATTTCGGCCAATAATGATATATCAATTGCACTGGAAGGTGAGAATGAATGGAATCAGGAAATAAAAAATCAGGTCAAGGAAATGACCAATAATATTAATGACCTGGTTGCACTTGCTAAAGCAGATGAGCAGAAGGAATTTATCAAGGAGAAATTCGATTTTTCGGAGGTTGTTACGGGTTATGCGGAATCGTTTAAAACCGTAGCAAAATCTTTAGATAAAAGCTTTGAAAGTGATATAGCGGAAGGAATCATTTTGAACAGTGACAAGAAGGGGTTATCCAGGGTTGTTTCGGTACTTATGGATAATGCTGTCAAATACTGTGATGATAACGGAAAAATAAAGGTGGTTCTCAAAAACAAAGGGAAGAAGGCTTGTCTATCGGTTTCGAATACCTATGTAAATGGTAAAAATGAAGACTATAAGCGCTTTTTTGACAGGTTTTATCGGGCTGATGAGTCGCATAACAGTGAAAAAAAGGGTTTTGGAATTGGCTTATCCCTGGCCGAAAGTACAGTACAGAATTGTAAGGGGAAAATCGGTGTCAGCTACTCCAACGAGGAAATAACATTTTTTGTTACATTATAGTCAGAAAGTACTTGAAACTAATAGATTTGTTATGTTATAATTGTGATTTGTTTCGTAAAGAAGCAAATAATATATAGGAAAATGTGATATGTATAAGGTAAATTACAAGGATGGTTTAGCTAAATCGGCTACATTTGAAACCGTACATGGAACTGTTGAAACCCCTGTATTTATGAATGTCGGAACGGTTGCAGCCATAAAGGGTGCTGTTGACATACGTGATCTTGAGGAAATTAATACCCAGATTATGTTATGCAACACCTATCATTTGCATGTAAGGCCGGGTGACGATGTTGTATATGATATGGGAGGAGTGAGACGGTTTACAACCTGGAAGGGGCCTGTGCTCACCGATTCCGGCGGTTTTCAGGTTTTCTCTTTATCATCTCTCAGAAAGATAAAGGAAGAGGGCGTATATTTTAATTCACATATCGACGGTCGAAAGATATTTATGGGACCTGAAGAGAGTATGAGGATTCAGTCAAATCTGGCATCTACTATAGCGATGGCATTTGATGAATGTATTCCTTATCCTTCGGATTTAAAATATGCAAAGGATTCCGTGGCAAGAACTACCAGATGGCTAAAGAGATGCAAGACGGAGATGGACAGATTGAACAGTCTTCCCGAAACTATTAATAAGGACCAGATGCTTTTTGGTATAAATCAGGGAATGACTTACAAGGAGCTTAGAATTGATCATGCAAAAGAAATAGCAGAGCTTGATTTGGATGGATATGCTCTGGGCGGCCTTGCTGTTGGAGAATCGCATGAGCAGATGTATGATGTACTCGATTATACTGTTCCGCATTTACCTCAGGATAAGCCTGTATACTTAATGGGCGTCGGAACTCCTGAAAATATACTTGAAGCTGTAAGTCGTGGAGTTGATTTCTTTGATTGTGTATATCCTTCAAGAAACGGACGACATGGACATGCTTATACATCACATGGTAAGATAAATCTCTTAAACAAACGTTTTGAAAGAGATGATAATCCTATCGATGATAAATGTAACTGCCCTGTATGTAAGAGGTATACAAGAGGGTATATAAGACATTTATTAAAAGCTAAAGAGGCACTGGGGCTTAGACTAATGGTAACTCACAATCTTGCTTTTTATAATAATCTGATGGCGGATATACGTCTGGCGATTAAAGAGCAGAGATTTGACAGGTTCAGGGTCGAAACCGAAGAGGCATTCAGAGAAGAAAATTAAAATGTAACGTAAGAGATTAAATTATTTAAAGAAAAGAGGAGGAGTTATGAACTTTATAACTAACTTAGGCTTTTTTGCCGCACAGACTCAGGGAGCGTCTTTGGGACAAATGCTTCCGATGATTATCTTTTGGGTAGTATTACTTGGTGTAATGTATGTAATGATGATCAGGCCTCAAAAGAAGCAGCAAAAAGAGCATGATATTATGGTCAATAATATCGAGGTTGGAGACAGTGTTGTTACTTCAAGTGGTTTTTACGGTGTTGTTATTTCCGTTATTGACGAAAGTGTTGTGGTTGTAGAATTCGGAAATAATAAGAATTGTCGTATACCTATGAAGAGAGATCATATTTCGGAAGTAGAAAAGTCTGAAAAATAAGATAAAAATTAGAGAAAAATACTAAAAAAATCATTGATAAAAACGAAAAATATGTTATAATAATTTCGTTTGGGCTTTTTATTTGATGCTATTTTTAAAGAAATTTAAGAATAACATTTTATAAAAGGTTGAATTATTATGTATCGAATGGAGAGTTTTGAAATGAAAGACAAAAAAAGAGGTGCTGTTGCGCTTATACTTATCCTGCTTATTATCGGTGGATTGGGATACGCAACCGTAGTCGGCATTGGTGAAAATCACAAACTTAGCGCTAAGAATATCATTCTTGGACTTGATCTTAACGGTGGTGTAAGTATTTCTTACGAAGCAGTAGGAGATACACCTACAGAAACCGAGATGAAAGATACAATCTCTAAGATGCAGTCAAGAGCGGAAGTTTACAGTACAGAAGCTTCAGTTGTACAGGAAGGTGATAACAGAATCGTTATTGACATTCCGGGTGTGGATGATGCAGAAGCAGTTCTGGCAACCCTTGGTAAGGAAGGTGAACTTGTATTCGTTAATTCCAAAAATGTTACTGAAGATAAAGAAACTCACGAACTTACATATAAAGATGAAGATATCATCTGTACCGGTGCTGATGTTGTAAGTGCTGTCGGTGAAGCTCATCAGAGTGAAACCGGTGCCAGAGAATACGTTGTATCACTTGAATTTAATGATGAGGGTACAGAACGTTTTGGTGAAGCATCTACTGAGGCATATAATAATAATAAAGAATCAATCTCAATCATTTATGATCATGAGCTTCTTTCAGCTCCATCTGTTCAAAGTCCTATCACAGACGGTAAATGTCAGATTACAGGTGGATACAAGTCAGTAGCTGAAGCAGAAGAGCTTGCAAGCGGCATCCGTATCGGTGCACTTCCTATTGAGTTAAAGGAAGTTGAATCAAAGGTAGTTGATGCACAGCTTGGTCAGGGTGCTCTTGAGACAGGTGTTAAGGCCGGTATTGCTGGTTTTGCAATCGTAGTTCTTTTCATGATTATCCTTTATAGAATTCCGGGTATTGCATCAGGTATTTCACTTTGCATGTTCCTCGGACTTTACTTATGTGCAATAAACGGACTTAATGTAACACTTACATTACCTGGTATTGCCGGTGTTATCCTGAATATCGGTATGGCGGTCGATGCAAACGTTGTCATCTTCTCGCGTATAAAAGAAGAGCTTGGTGATGGAAAAACCGTACAAACAGCTATTAAGAACGGTTTCTCCAAAGCGCTTTCAGCCGTACTTGACGGTAATATAACAACTCTTATCGCAGCTTTAGTGCTTTACTTAAGAGGTTCAGGTACAGTTAAGGGATTTGCAATTACTCTTGCAATCGGTATTGTTTTATCAATGTTCTCTTCAATCGTAATTACAAGACTTCTTCTCAGTGCCCTTTGTGTACTCGGTGTTAATGATGTTAAGTTCTTCGGTCAGGTTAAGAAGCATTACAACTTTGATTTTGTTTCAAAGAAGAATATGTTCTTCGGTATCTCCGGAGCATTTATCGTAGCTTGTATAGTAGCTCTTATCGTAAATGTTAATTCAATCGGCGGTATACTTAACTTTGGTCTTGAATTCCAGGGTGGTACATCTTATAAGATTACATTTAATGATGATACTGAAATAAATGATGAATTAAAGAAGGATATTGAAGATTTATTCAGATCCGAGGGTGAAGCTAAGCAGGTTGTAATTTCCAAGGTTCGTGATTCCAATACATTACAGGTACAGACTCCTGTTATGACGGAAGAGCAGAGAAATGCAGTAACCGATAAGGTTATGTCAGATTATAAGATTACAACTGATGCTATTTCATATGACAGTATCAGCGGTTCCATTTCAAATGAAATGAGACAGAATGCGATTATAGCAGTTATCCTTGCATCAATCCTTATGCTTATCTACATTGCATTCAGATTTAAGGATTTCGTATTCGCAGGAAGTGCAGTACTTGCACTCTTACATGATATCATTATCGTATTACTTCTCTATGCTGTATCAAGAATTGCTGTTGGTAATACATTCATCGCGGTTATGCTTACGATTCTCGGTTACTCGATTAACTCAACAATCGTCATTTTCGACCGTGTTCGTGAAAACCTTAAGGGTCAGAGAAGATCTAAGGAAAACTTAAAGATTATAGTTAATAAGAGTATTAATGATACACTTTCTAGATCAATTAATACAAACCTTACAACACTCTTTACACTCCTTGCTCTTGTAGTACTTGGTGTAAGTACAATCAGAGAATTTGCAATTCCTCTTACAGTCGGTGTTATTGCAGGTACTTATTCATCAATTTTCGTAACTGCTCCGCTTTGGTATACAATCAAGTGTGCTACACTTGGTAAGAAGGCTGAGAGTGCTCCTGCAAGCGAGAGCAATACAAAGAGTAAGAAGACTTCTGATTCGGAAGCTACAACAGAAGAAAGTGCTCCTGAAAAGAAGATTACCGCTAATCCTACAAAGCAGGCTGTTGCCGCAAAGAAAAAAGGAAACGGTCAAGGCGGTAAGAAAAAGAAAAAAGGTCAGAGATAATATTTATAAATATTAAATAAAAAGACTTTAAATATTTTAATAAATGACATATAATCTAGGTTATACTAATTCTTAGGTTATATGTCATTTTTATCTAAGTGGGAGAAGATTCCTAGAACTCTAAGTGGGAGATTGTGACATGCTTACCTCAGTGGTAGAAGTTAACTGCATCTTTAAGAGGTAGATCAAGACATAGTTATCTAAGTGGGAGAAGATTCCTACATCTCTAAGCGGGAGATTATGACAAACTAATCTAAGGTGGGATGTTATACAAATGAACTTATGTTACCTGCTACATTAATAAATGAAATGGGGTGTTTACATATGTTAGAATCCAATAAAAGAAAATATAAAGAGAAAATGCCTCATGGCACCTTGGAATTGCCGGTAAGTATTCATAAGATGACTTATCCGGATAATATGGAGATTTTCTTTTATCCTCATTGGCATAAGGAATTTGAATTGTTTTTGGTACTTTCGGGAAATATATTATTCTCGATAGAGGACAGGGAATATTTTATGAAAGAAGGAGATATTTGTTTTGTGAATAATGAGCTCCTTCATCAGGCTAAGGCTGTTGAATCCAAAGGGGCATCATTCTTTGCAGTTGATTTTTCATATGATATGCTTGAACATGATATAAAGAGTTCATTTTATTCGAAGTATGTCGGTTCCATAATAGACGGAAGAGTAAGATTTAATGAATTTATAGAATTTGATAATTTAGAGTGGAAGAGAAAACTTCAGGATTACATTCTTGAGCTCTATGAATGTCCGGAACATGATTTAAAGAAGCATGAATTGCTTCTGAAGAGTCATTTGCTTGAGGTGTGGACATTACTTTTTTTGAATAATTCAACCAAGAGTAATTTTTCAAGGCTGGATTATATAGGATATGATAGAATTAAACCGGTTATTAAATATATTGAAGACAATTACAGTTACGACATAAAGGTTAGTGATTTATCAAATATACTTTCATTGAGTGACAGTCAGTTTTGTCGTACCTTTAAAAATGTAACCGGCTTCAGTCCGGTGCAATACATTAACAGGCACCGAATACTTATCAGTTGTAATAAGCTCAGCGAAACGGATTTAAGTATCAGTGAAATAGCCAATACCTGTGGTTTTTCAAATATCAGTTATTTTAACAGGGTATTCTTAAAAACCATCGGTTGTACTCCTAAAGAATATAGAAAGGGAAGCCTATGAATTTATTAAAACCTGATTTTATAAAGGATGTAGAGGATAAGAATGCTCATGGAATCTTCTTTTATTGTATTGTATCCTTTATTCTTCTTGTAATAGCCAATTTATTATCAAGTTTTATTCAAGTACCTTTTGTAGCTACTTATCTTATGAAAAATCAAGAATATACCGAATTGATTACAGGTAATAATTACGATATGCAAAAGCTTATGGGATTTGTTGAAGAATTTGTTAATAATCCGCCTATATGGCTTAAGCCGGTAGAGAATATTTCTAAAATGGCTTTGATTGTATGTTGTATATTTTATTGTGTGAAAATTGATAAAAGAGGCTTAAAAAGTATGGGATTTAAGACTAAGTCTGCATTATCCGAAGTATTTGCAGGCTGTGGTCGCGGTGTTCTTATTGCAGTATTTGTTTTGATTTTTCTTTTTATCTCTGGAGCTTATTCTCTTGAGGGATATGAAAAGAATGCTGATTTCAATGCAATATTGATGATGTTATCGGTTTTGGGAATTGCTATATCTGCATTTGCTACCGATATATTTGTAAAAGGTTTTCTTCTGGTTTCATTTTCAAGAAAAAATACACTTTATACAGCAGTTATGTTTAGCTCGATTTTTTATGCTTTGTTTTCAACCAACGCCGAGGGAGCAAATGGAGTCATTGAATTTGCTAATACATTTTTATGGTCGTTACTAACCTGTTTTGTTTTTATCAGGAAACAAAATATATGGCGCTGTGCAGGTATGATGTTTGGATTCAGACTTATAGAGGGAGTGCTTTTTAATATAAGTATCGGCGGAGATCCTGCTATAGGATTTATCAATCTTACGATTCGTGATAACAATGTGATTCGTGCGGGGCTTTGCGGAAGTAAATATGGTATGGAAGCCGGTCTCGCTATGACATTCATATTGATTTTCCTTTGTATATATGAAGTTTCTCAATTGATTGTTTCCGATGTTGCACTTAGCAGGAGGGGTGAAAAATATTCCGATATTGAAAAAAGAGCTAACAATTATAAAAATTTTGAAATCGGGAATTTACGTGATAATACTTACGAGAATATGACAGATGCAGAGAAAAAGATTGTTGATGCAAAAAGACAATATGAGGACTATCTCAAAAATAAGGATGATAAAGAAAAATCTTATACGCCAAATGAATTTATTGAAATGGCTCAAAATAAGGATAATCCTAATGTTGACGCTTCCAGAAATAAAAAGAATGCTGTTCAGACGGGCTTTGGAGCTGATTTCTTTGATGAATAAAAGCAGAGCCGGTGTTTAAAAATGATTTGTGAGAAAAATTGCAGTGCCGGCATTTTAGTGGATTAATGAAAAAAAGGCAGAGCCGGTGTTTTATCGGATTTATAGGAGCATAAAAAGCAGTGCCGTCGTCTAAAATGCGACAGTGTATATATTAAGGTGAATTATGGATTTTTCGGATAGTATTAATAGCATTAAGGGTATAGGTGAAAAAACAGCAAATAATTATAAAAAATTAAATATAGAAACCGTTGGAGATTTACTTTCGCATTTTCCGAGAGCCTATGATAAATATAGCGATATACAAAACATAGGGACCTTGGTTGCAGGAGAGAATGCAATCATAAAATGTAAACTCGTAAAAACTCCTGTGGTTAAATATTACAATAAAAGATCCTCTACTCATGTTATGGTAGAGGATTATTCAGGTCAAATAGAGCTGATTTGGTATAATATGCCATTTTTAAAGAATTCCCTGCATTTGGGTGCATATTATATATTCAGGGGGAATGTTGATTTATATAAAGGTAAGCGTGTTATGAGACAGCCTTTATCAATAGGACTTAAGGAGTTTGATAAAGATAAGAAAAAGCTTCTTCCTATTTATCCGTTAACGGCCGGAGTGTCGAATAAATCAATTAAAAAGTCTGTGGATTATGCGTTGCATAATGTTTCATTTCCGGAAGAAAAATTCAGTAATTCATTTTTAAAGAAATATAATATTATCACAAAAGAAAAAGCGATTAAATGTATTCATAATCCCAAAAACGATGATGATTATGTATTGGCCAGAAGAAGGCTTGTTTTCGATGAATTCTTTACATTTATGTATGGTATTCATAAGCTTAAGAGCGAAAAGAAATTATTAAAAACCGATGTCAAGATAGATAGTTTTAATCTAAGTAATCAATTGATTGATTCCCTGGATTTTGAGTTGACAGAGGATCAGCTTAAATGCTTTGAGGATATTAAGTCGGATTTTCTTAGTGGAAATGTTATGAACAGGCTTATTCAGGGTGATGTTGGCTGCGGTAAGACGGTAGTGGCGCTTTTAGCTATGCTTGCGGCGGTTGAAAACGGATATCAGGCTGTAATAATGGTCCCGACGCAGGTTCTTGCGGTACAGCATTTTGAAACAATTAATCAGATGCTTGAAAGGCTTAAAACTAAAGGTGGACGGGTGCTTTACGGTAAGGACGGTACATTTTCAGGGGGTAAAAAACCAAGAACCGTGCTTCTTACCGGTAAGATGAGGGCGAAGGAAAAGAGAGAGGCCTATGAATTAATCGAAACCGGTGTGGCAAATATTATCGTAGGTACACATGCCCTCATTCAAGAGGAGGTAAATTACCGTAAGCTTGCTCTTGTAATTACGGATGAGCAGCACAGGTTCGGTGTGAGACAGCGAGATATGCTTAAAGATAAAGGAAAGGATGTACACGTGCTTGTAATGAGTGCGACGCCGATTCCAAGAACCCTAAGCCTTATGTTATATGGGGATTTGGATATATCTGTTATTAAATCCATGCCACTTAACAGAAAGCCGATAAAAAACTGCGTGGTTGGGACTTCCTACAGACCTGCGGCCTATAAATTCATTGAAAAAGAGGTAAAAAGCGGACATCAGGCTTATATAATATGTCCGATGATCGGTTCATTACAGGAAAGCGAAGTGCCTATTGATTATCGGGATCCGGAGACGGATGTTTATGAGTCTGAGCTTGAAAATTGTATAGAATATACGGAAAATCTTAGAAAAGTTCTTCCTATGTGGATAAGAGTAGAATATGTTCACGGTAAAATGGATGCAAAGGAAAAGGAAGATGTTCTAAAAAGGTTTTCGAACGGCGATATAGATGTACTTGTATCCACAACTGTTATAGAGGTAGGTATAAATGTACCGAATGCAACTCTTATGTATATAGAGAATGCCGAAAGATTCGGCCTTGCGACCCTGCATCAGCTCAGGGGAAGAGTTGGTCGGTCCGATTTGCAATCATATTGTATATTTATGTATGGAAAGACTTCGGTTAAAACTCAGGAGAGACTTTCTGTTTTAAATGAATCGAATGACGGTTTTTATATAGCAAATGAAGATTTGAGGCAGAGGGGACCGGGAGATGTACTGGGAGTAAAGCAAAGCGGTGAAATGGAATTTAAGCTGGGAGATATTTATAACGATAACGAGATATTAAAAACAGCCAATGAAGCTGTACAGGAAATGATAAGGAACGATAAAACTTAATTATAGCTAAATTATAAAATTTTTTGACTGTACAATAAAGAATTGATGGGGTATAATTAGCGGGTGAAAGAATCTATTATTAAGAAAGGCAGGATTTGAAAGTGAATTATCCATATAACGCTGAACAAATAAGTGAAATATCGAATGATAATTACTTCAGATTGGTTCAATGCTGTAAAAAGCTTGAAGCTAAAGGTTTTTGGGAAAAAGCCGGCAATATTACCAACCAGACCTGCCTTGAAACCCTTGATATTTATGTTCAGTCTTCATTAATAGCTTTGGCAGACAGTTGTGATGAAATTCTTGATAAGGAAAAGAATTTTCTTTTAGGAATAACTGATAATAACCCACTTAATATTTCAATTGATGAGAGATTAAGCGAAGAAATGTTTTTATATGCCAGGAGAGTTGCGTCTCTTCCTCCTATTCTTATTCAGCTTTGCGGTCTTTATGACAATACCTGGAATGAAGATTTAACTAAGTATTTTCTTGATGCATTTTTAAATGTACTTATGTGCATGTCTTACTTAAATCGCGATAATTCCGAGATTATTAACAGAAAAATAGAAAAATATCTTGAAAAAATCGAATCCTTTGTATGGCTTTCTCCGGAGCAGGAGGAGGCTTATTCTGTATATGTAAAGAAAAAACTGGATACTGCCAGGATAGGTGTTAATTATAAGTGGTTAATTGATCCTAAGACCATGGGAGTCGGAAGTACAGTTGCAGCCGATGAAGAATATCAGATGTTTTCGGATATGAAACAGGCAAATGATTCGGAGTTGTTTTTTGATGAAAATCTAAAGGAGAATGCTAAAACCGGGCTTTTATTTGAAGATGATTTAAAGATAAATGTCAATCCGGAGAGTTCTTTTTCAGAAGAGGAAAACCATAAGGATTTTGAAGGCGGTAAAGCTATTGAAAGCAGTAAGGTTTTAGAAAACAGTAAAGTACTTGAAAACGGTAAGGCTCAGAAAAAATGTAAGACACCTGAAAACAATAAGGCACCTGAAAACAATAAGGCACCTGAAAACAATAAGGCATCCGAAAACAATAAGGCATCCGAAAACAATAAGGCATCTGAAAATGAAGAGAGTAAGGCTTCTTTGTTTGCTAAGAATGAGTTTATGAAGGTTAAGAAGCGCCTTATGGAAAGAGAGAGGCTGGAGAGAGAGGAGCTTGACAGGAGAGTTGAAAAGGCTCTTACACAACTCGAAGGAATGGTTGGTTTGGATAATGTTAAGGAAGAAGTCAGGTCCTTAATTAATTTGATAAAAATCAGAAATCTTCGAAAGAAGATGAATATGCCGCTTATAGATATGTCTTATCATATGGTATTTACCGGGTCTCCCGGAACCGGTAAAACTACCGTTGCAAGGATTATAGCTTCTGTCTATAAGGAGCTTGGTATATTATCCAAAGGCACATTGGTAGAGACTGACAGATCAGGACTTGTAGCAGGTTATGTAGGACAGACTGCCATTAATGTCAGAAAAACAGTCGAAAAGGCCCTGGGCGGTGTATTATTTATCGATGAAGCTTATGCTCTTGCCGGTAATAATACGATCAATGATTTCGGTGCGGAAGCTATCGATACATTGGTAAAAATGATGGAGGATCACAGGGATGACCTTGTTATAATTGTGGCCGGTTACACCGAAGAGATGGAATATTTTCTTGATTGTAATACAGGGTTAAAATCCAGATTTAATAAGTTTATTAAATTTAAGGATTATTCGGTGGATGAGCTCTATGATATAATGCTTAAGATAGCTATGGATGCCGGTTTTTTGTTTACGACCGATGCATCGGAATGTATCAAACGAAAGCTTTTAGACTTTTCCGAAAGCGATTTGGCGGATTTCGGTAATGCCAGGGGGATTAGAAACTGGTTTGAACGAATTATCATTAAGCAGGCTAATAGGCTTATAAAGCTCGATTTACCGGATAAGAATGATATTATAACCATTATCCGTGAGGATGTGGAAGAATACTAAAAGTGGCTTTATAAAAGGAACTTTGTATTCAAACGGTTGACTATATTGCAATAAATATGATAGAATATTGAAAGGTGCTTTTCTATGAGAGTTATAGCAGGAAGTGCCCGGCGTTTAAAACTTATAACGCCGGAAGGTCTCCATACAAGACCTACAAGCGATAAAATTAAAGAAACATTATTTAACATAATTCAAGGGGATTTACCGGAGGCCAAGTTTCTTGATTTATTTGCCGGAAGTGGCGGTATAGCCATTGAGGCTTTAAGTCGTGGGGCAAGTCGTGCCGTGATAGTTGATAATAACCGTGAAGCAATCAGATGTATAACACAAAATGTTAAAACTACGAAATTTACCGAACAGGCAGAGATTATGAGTATGGACGTTTTTCGTGCTTTAAACCAATTGATTCTTCGAGGGGACGGGCCGTTTGATATCATATTTATGGATCCGCCTTATTACGGTGGCTTTGAAAAGAAAGTTCTGGAGATACTTGCAAATTCCGGGCTTATAGATTCCGATACCTTGATTATAGTTGAAACGGCCGAAGAAACTGATTTGGATTATCTTGAGGATATAGGTTTAGAGGCGGATAGGGTTAAAGATTATAAAAATTCTAAGCATACATTTGTAAGAATGATATAATTTTAGCTTCTGTTTGTAATTTATCGGATGTAAAAGTTATATAGGGGATTATGGTTTTTATTTTGCATTTTGATAGAATATCCTTACTAAAGGGGGATTCCTTGATATGAGTAGAGCAGTTTTTCCGGGAAGTTTTGATCCTGTGACATTTGGGCATATTGATCTTATAAAAAGAGCAGCTTCGGTTTTTGATGAATTAATCGTGGGGATATTGGTGAATTCACAAAAGAAAGGGCTCTTTACCACAGAAGAAAGAGAAATGTTGATTTCTGAGGTTACTAAGAATATAGGTAATGTTAAGGTGACGTCTTTTGATGGATTACTTGTTGATTTTGTGAAGCTCAATGAAGCAGATGTTATTATAAGGGGAGTACGTAGTTCTCTGGATTTTGAATACGAATTACCGCTTGCTCAGGGTAATAGAAAATTGTATGAGAAAGCAGATACTATGTTTTTATTAACAGCTCCGGAGTATAGTTTTATCAGTTCTTCGGCTGTTAAGGAGTTAATCGGGTATAACGCAGATATATCCGATTATGTGCCAATTGAGGTAATAAATCTTTTAAAAACAAAAGGAGATTATGATTATGCAGGCAGAAAAATTTGATATTGAGAATAAGATTGAAGAGATTCAGGCTATGCTTGATGAATGTGATACAAAGAAATTCGATTCATCAAAGCTTATAGTTCCAAGTGATGCTATTTATGATTTACTTGCTGAATTAAAGAATTGCATTCCTGAGGAGATTGATCGTTACAGAAAGATTATCGATCAGAGAAGTAAGATTATTAATGGTGCAAATAATGATGCTCAGCGTATTCTTGAGGATGCTAACAGACAAAAAGATATTTTGGTAGGTGAAAATAATATTGTTCGTGAAGCTAAGCAGGAAGCTCAATATATCATTGAGCAGGCAAATGCCGAAGCAGACAGAATAGTTAATAATGCTCATGTTCAGGCTGAGTCCCTGCGTTCATCGGTTACAGCTCAATCTCATGATATATTTGAAGGTACTATGTATTATACAAGTGACAGACTTGATGAAATTGAGAGACTCTTAGATGATATTAATTTAATGATTTCCGACGGTATGAGAAGTTTTGAAGCTAAGATTAATGATAATCTTTCAACTATCAGACAAAACAGAGCCGAGCTTGAGACAACAACTTTTGAAAATGTTTCCGGCGGTGCTATATATGATGACGGTGGTTATCAGGACGATGGTCAGGGTGGCTATGATGAAAACTTTGATGAGAATTTCGATGATAATTACGATGACAATTATGATGAACAATAATTTAACTCAGTCATAGACATTTCCCGCCTTCAAGCTCCGGCCAGGGCGGGGTTATGACAATATTTTCAGGGATTTTCTCGGAGGAGCGATTCATGAGCGCAAATGAGCAAAAGGTATATATAGATGGTAATAAATATGTTATTACCGGAGCTGTAAGTAATGAATATTTACAAAAGATAGCTTCATATATTGATGATAAGATAAATGAATTTAATTCTCAAAAGTCCTTTACCAAGATGGATAAGGATATGAGAAGTGTTATGGTCTATATTAATATAGCTGATGATTATTTTAAGACCAAGAAAAAATATAATGACTCCGAAAGTGCTAAAAAGAAGCTTCAGGATGATTTCTTTGATTTAAAGAAGAAAAATGCTGCCAATGAGGAGGAGCTCGATAAGGTAAACAAAGAGCTTATCAGTCTTAAAGCTAAGAGCAGTGCCGAAATTGAGGTTCTTAAGTCCAACAGTAAAAAGGAATTTGAGAATTTTAAAGTAGAACAGGATACTAAGATAAAAGAAGTTGAAATTAAAAAGAATGCCGAAATAAATGTTCTAAAAGAAAAGTATACATCAGAGATAAATACATTGAAAGCCTCAAAAGAAGCGGAGTTAAAGCTTGTTCAAGCCGAAAATCTAAAGAATATTAAAGCTCTTGAGGATAAGAATGTTAAGGATTTAAAGACCTTGGGAGATAAAAAGAATCTTGAAATCGAAGAAGTTAAGAAAGCTCAGAAGGTTGAAATTGAAAAAGTAAAAGCAGAATTCAATGCTAAACTTGAAAAATATAAGGCTACCGGTAATCAGCAAATTGCCGGAATCAGAGCCGATAAAGATAAGGCAGTAAAGGCTGCCGAAGAGAATGTTAAAAAAGAAGTTGAAGATATAAAGAAAGAATTAGATAAGACTCATACAGCCGAAATACAATCTCTTAAGGAAAAATATGAGAAAGAAATGTCCAATTTGAAGAAAGATAAGGATGACAAGATTTTTAACCTTAAGAAGAATAAGGATGATGAGTTAAACAAGCTTAAAAAGGAAAAAGATAAGGCGATTTCCGATTCCAAGGCTCTTTATGCCCGGGAAATGGAGAATCTTAGAAAAGAAAAAGACGAAGAAATTGCTGCATTGAAGAAACAAGTTGAGTCACTTTCGTCCGGCAAGGTGGTTTCCATCAGAAATAAGTCAGACAGAGGAAAGAAGTAATAAATAATTATTATGAATGATATCGTAAAATTTGATAATAATGATATTGAAATATTAGCACCTGCAGGCAGCTTCGAGACATTGAAAGCTGCTATTAACGCAGGTGCTGACGCTATTTACATGGGTGGAAAGAGTTTTGGAGCCCGCGCATTTGCAAATAATTTTTCTGATGAAGAAGTCTTAAAAGCTATTGATTATGTACATCTTTACGGAAAGAAAATGTATATGACAGTGAATACCCTCTTATATGAGAATGAAATATCCGGATTGTATGATTATCTTGAAAGCTTTTATTTACAAGGTTTAGATGCAGTAATAGTTCAGGATATGGGGGTTGTTGATTTTATACATAAGCATTTTCCGTCTCTACCGATTCATTTGAGTACCCAGACTACAATTACAACAGGAAAAAATGATGCCTTGTTTAGTGGATATAATGTAACAAGGCTTGTTCCCGCGCGTGAATTAAGTCTTTATGAGTTAAAAAGACTATGCATTGATACTGATATGGAAGTTGAAGTATTTATACATGGCGCATTATGTTATTCATTTTCCGGACAGTGTCTGCTTAGCAGTTTCAGAGGCGGAAGGAGTGGCAATAGAGGGAAATGCGCCGGTTCCTGCAGGCTTCCTTATAAAACTTCAAAAGGTGAAAAGCATATATTGAGCTTAAAAGAAAATTGCGCTCTTACTCAATTCGGAGAGCTGATTAATGCGGGAGCTATGTCATTTAAGATTGAAGGCAGGATGAAAAAGCCCGAGTATGTAGCTTATATTACGCATATATACAGAAAATATGCCGATATTTATAAGAGTCTTGGATATGAAGGATATAAAGATTATATTAATAAAAATGAAAAAGAACTTTCAAATGATATTCGAAGTATGATGGATCTTTATAACAGGGAAGGATTTACCTGTGCCTATCTTACAAATGATTATAAGTCAGGTTCCAATTCACCGGCGGATATGCTTGCTTTAAAAAGACCTAATCACGGCGGAGTTTTGGTAGGGAAAGTTATAGGTGTTAATAAAGATAATTATTATAATAATAAAAAGAATAAAGAAAATAAT
>JAILOA010000169.1 GCA_024691065.1 Lachnospiraceae bacterium
TTATATTCCAAAGGCATTGCCACTTACAGATCGTCCTGAGGAGAGAATGCAGCTTACCTGCGGTATGTACGGTGACGGCGATTTCTTCACAATGAAGGGTGTAATCAATGAGGTTATCGGTGAGCTTGGTCTTAAGGGTAAGATTGTTTACAAGAATGATTGCGAATTAGAATATTTACATCCGGGACGCCGTGCAAATGTATATTATAACGATACATTTATCGCATATGTAGGTGAGGTTCATCCACAGGTTCTTAAGAACTATGAAATCGGCGACAGAGCTTATCTTGCAATGCTTGATTTAAATGCGGTTGAGGAGCTTTTGAAGAGTGAGGCGCCTGTCCGTTACGAGGGCATCGCTAAGTTCCCGGCATCTACACGTGACTTGAGTCTTATCATGAAGAAGAGCACACTTGCAGGTGATGTAGAGGATATCATTAAGTCCAATGGTGGAAGCTTCCTTAAGAATATCGAGCTTTTCGATATCTATGAGGGACATCAGCTTACGGAAGGTTTCAAGTCATTAAGCTTCAAGCTTACATTTATGGCTGAGGACAGAACTTTGGTTGATGATGAGGTAAATCAGTCAATTGATAAGGTTTTAAAGGCTCTTGACGAAAATGGAGTTAAGTTGAGACAGTAAAATAAGCTGAGGCAGTAAAATAAGCTGAGACAGTAAATATAAGCTGAGGCAGTAAATATAAGCTGAGACAGTAAATATAAGTCCAGGCAGTAAATATAAGTCGAGACAGTAAAATAAGCTGAGGCAGAAAAAATAAGCTGAGGCAGTAAAAATAAGCTGAGGCAGTAAAATTAAGCTGAGGCAGTAAAAATAAGCTGAGGCAGTAAATATAAGTCGAGACAGTAAAATAAGCTGAGGCAGTAAATATAATTAGTTGGTAAATGTAATTAAGTCCTTTCAAAATTGTATATGTAGTGTTCCTTCGTTCATAATTAGGGAAGCAAAGCGAATTAGGGAATGGCTGCTTTACCGGGTTTTAAATACATTTACAACGAAGTATTGGTTAATAAAAAGTGAGTACATAATATGGATAAAGATAAAAAAGTGCTCATCAGAGGGGTAGTACTAAAAAAGAATAATAATTCAGAGGGAGCTTTCCATGGAGAAGGAAAGTCCGGAAACAATCCGGATAATCCTTCGGTTGCTTCTTCTGAATCAGATAGCGAAAATAAGAAAAAGAATGATAATGAAAAAAAGAATGATAATGTAAAAAAGAAAAAAAGGCTTGCTGTTGCAAATCTCCGTTACACCAGACGGTATGCTTTGCGTATTGCTGTATTATCATTCTTTTTTGTTTTATATTTAATTTGTATGGTTTTTCTGCTTTTCATTGTCGACAGAGAACCCTCCGGTGTTTATAGATATAATTTTGAACCGTTTTCAGAAATAAAAAGAAATATTTCCTTATGGAATACAAGTGGATATAAGCTGTACGTTATCTATAATTTATTTGGAAATGTAATTTGTTTTATGCCATTTGGTTTTTTTGTTCCGGCTATTTTTTACAGTAAGAAAAGGTTTTTAATAGTTTTCTTAAGTAGCTTCTCATTTACGGTTTTAATAGAGGTTACGCAACTTTTAACAAGAGTCGGTTCATTTGATATTGATGATATTATACTCAATACCGTGGGTGGTATATTTGGTTTTATCGTATATTTGATTATAAAGAAAATATACAGAATGATTTGCGGAACCGAGTAGAAGTATCGGAAGAGTTAGTTTTTGCCGATACAGGCGGAAATGTTGGAAGATTATTTGAATCTTATTTGAATCTTATTTGGAGGGAATATGTCAAAGGACATAAAGGTTAAGGAAAATGATTCGCTGAAATTGACCATTAAACGGCATCCCTTTAGAGGAATACTTGCTACAATTTTAGCGGTTGTATCAATAGTTATGTTTTTTGCGGCCTGCATATTTTCAGGCGTAAATGGTGGACATGCTGCATTTTTCGTTGGAATTATGGGTTTTGTGAGCCTTATTATTTCAGCGATCGGAGCATTTTTGGCATGGACCGCACTTAGAGAAAGCGATATATATTATGTATTTCCTTCAATTGGAGGAATCCTGAATGCATTGCTGGTAGTCTTTTACATAGTTGTGTATATTTGGGGTTTCTATTTGTAGGAGAGCGATTTTTTGTATTATGAATTATACACCTCTGTACCTGAATTCTTAAATTCAAGGGTTGAAAGAGAAAAAGCAGAGGGAATAGGGAAAAGAGTAAAAACCTCTGCAATAGAATTCATGAATTTCAAATTTTGAAAGAGAAAAAGCAGAGGAAAAAAGAGAAAAAGCAGAGGGAATAGGGAAAAGTGAGAAAATCTCCGCACCTACGGGCTCAGGGGTTATAATAATAACGAACCCCGCAAAGGGTTAATAATTTGAAAGAAGGATATTAAATGGCAAGAAAGATACTTGATGACGAAGGTAAGATTGATAAGAATTCCGAGATTTACGAACAAAACAAGCCGGAGAATAAGATTTCACATAAGGAAGAAATAAAGAATTTGACACCGGCTCAAAAGTGGCAATATTTTAAGGATTATCATTTGAAAAATGTAATGATCGTTCTTGCCATTCTCGCGCTCCTTATATTTTCATTTAAGGATTCGTTATCCAAGGATGATGTTGTCTTAAGGATAGCAATTGAGGACTCCAGCTATCTGGAGGAGGACGTTGAAAAGATGGAGAAAAAAATCCATGATAAGCTTGGTCTTCCGGAAGATAAGGTTGTTGAAGTGGATATAGGATACAATTCAGATTCCTATGAACTTATAAATAAGCTCCAAACGTATCTTCAGGCAGGAACCGTTGATGTGGTAATTGCCCCTGAGGAAGCTATTAAGTGGTATTCCGAAACAGGATTTTTCATGGAGCCGGATACCTATGATGAAGTAAAATTTTATGAAAATATAGACGAAAAGTATAGATTTTATTCTGTTTATCAATCCGGTGAAAATATCCGTGGAGAAGAGGAGCAGTCCGGAGACTTGTATAATTATGGCCTTTAC
>JAILOA010000197.1 GCA_024691065.1 Lachnospiraceae bacterium
AACGATGAACCTCCGTGCTGATGATTCCTTTGTGGAGGATGAAGGCTGGCACAGAGCGTCTGCGGCATATTCCGAATTCCTTCGCAGATGCGAAAATCTTCAGGTGCTTTATCTGGAGCTTGGCGTGGGAGCCAACACACCTGTGATTATTAAGTATCCGTTCTGGCAAATGACGGCGGCGTCCGAAAAATCTGTGTATGCCTGCATAAATTACGGAGAGGCATTCTGCCCAAGTGAGATAGAAGGAAGAAGCATTTGCATAGATGATGACATCGGAGCGGTGCTGAAAGATTTGGATTCCAGAGAAATTAGATAGAAGTTTTTTGATTTTGATAGATGGCATCAGAGATGTTGAAAGATTTGGATTCTAGAGAAATTAGATAGAAGTTTTTTTGATTTTGATAGATGGCATCGGAGATGCTGAAAGATTTGTGTTCCAGAGAAATTAGATAGAAGTTTTTTTGATTTTGATGGATGGCATCAGAGATGTTGAAAGATTTGGATTCCGGAGAAATTAGATAGAAGTTTTTTGATTTTGATAGATGGCATCAGTAGTGCTGAAGGAAGTGATATTATGATTATACAAACGGGAATGCGCACGGATATCCCCGCATTCTACTCTGAGTGGCTGATTAACCGGATAAAGGAAGGGTTTGTGCTGGTGCGAAATCCATACAATCCGTCGCAGGTAACCAGGTACAGTTTGTCGCCGGAAGTCGTGGACCTGATCGCGTTCTGCACGAAGAATCCGGCCCCAATGTTTCCGCGAATGGAATATTTAAAACCCTACGGGCAATACTGGTTTGTGACCATCACCCCTTACGGAAAGGATGTTGAGCCAAATGTACCGGACAAGCAGATTGTTATGGAGGATTTTAAAACTCTCTCCGATATGGTAGGTGTCGATAGTGTCGGCTGGCGGTATGATCCGATATTTGTGGATCCGGAACATTCGGTAGAATGGCACATTTCTCAGTTTGAGGAAATGGCCCAGAATCTGGCAGGTTACACGCATTCGTGCGTCATAAGTTTTATTGACATTTATAAGAAGGTTCGGCGAAATCTTCCCAAGGCCAGGGAGGTGTTTCAGGAGGATAGGCTGACAATCGGTAAGGCATTTATCGAGATTGCGAGGGCGCATGATATGGTAATTAGGCCGTGCGCGGAAGGGAAAAGTCTTGAGGCGTACGGAGCGGATTGCTCAGGATGTATGACGGTGAAGACATTTGAAAATGCACTTCATGCCAATCTGGATGTCCCGAAGCGTGGCAAGAATCAGCGGAACGGCGAATGCGCCTGCCTCCTTGGGACGGACATCGGCGCCTACAATACCTGCGGGCATTTGTGCAAATATTGCTATGCAAATGCAAATCCCGCGCTGGTTAAGAAGAATATGCTTAATCACAATCCGGATTCTCCATTTTTGCTTGGGGAGTTGACGCCGGAGGATGTCATTCACGAGGCCAGGCAGGAGAGTTGGCTGGACGGGCAGATGCGGTTGGAGATATAATCAAAAATAGTTCTAAAAATATAATAGAAATTAAAATTTGGGTCTTCTCAAAAACGGTCAATGGAATATAATGAGAATTAACCATTGTGGTCAATGGTCAATGTGCGTTATATTATCATCGTTTTTGGGAAGTTTTTTTTGGTGTTTTTTTTGGATTCTTTTTTGGGATTTTTGGGGGATTTTTTGGGAAAAATTTTATGGCATTTTTTATAGAAAGGATTTTTTATGAATATAATTGAAGTACAAAATCTAACGAAAAATTATGGGAAAAGTCGTGGCATTAACAATCTTAATTTGCAAATAGCGGAAGGCGATTTTTTCGGATTTATTGGTCCGAACGGGGCAGGCAAGTCGACTACGATTCGAACACTTTTGGGACTTGTGGCGCCGAGCGGCGGACAGGCGAAAATCATGGGCTATGATATTGTGCGTGAGAACCGGAAAATTCTGGAGCAAACCGGATACCTTCCATCGGAGATTAATTTTTACAGTGGGATGAAGGTCAGTGATGTTATTAAATATTCCGCAAATCTAAGAAAAGCAAAATGCAGTGATAAAGCCGGTATGCTTTGCGACAGGCTCGGTCTCGATACATCCAAAAAAGTTGACGAGCTTTCGCTGGGAAACCGGAAGAAGGTTGGCATCGTCTGCGCTGTCCAGCACAGCCCTAAATTACTGATTTTGGACGAGCCGACATCCGGCCTCGATCCCCTTATGCAACATGAATTTTTCAATATATTGAAAGAAGAAAACAAAGCCGGCGCCACTGTATTTTTCTCGTCGCATGTGCTGTCCGAAGTGCAGAATTACTGTCGGACAGCTGCATTTATAAAGGACGGAAAAATTATAATGTCCGATAAAGTAAGTAATCTCGCAGAAACCGGCACCAGGAAAATTACCCTCAAAGGAAATGCAACGGATGTTGAGAGGTTTTTGGCAGATGAGTCAGATGAGTTAAAAGGAAAGATATCGAATGTAAGCAAGATGGATGGAGCACAAGGTAGCGCTTCAGTGAGCGGCGAGTCAGCAAGTGGCGAGTCGCTAAACAGCTTTTCGCAGAGTGGTGTTTCGTCGAACAACATGAATTGTAGCTTTCTATATAATGGAGACATATCATCACTACTGAAGAAACTTGCTGAATTAAAGCTTTATGATTTGACTATAACAGAGCCAAGTCTGGAAGAAATATTTATGAATTATTATGAGTAGGATGGGTGAAATTGCATTCCGGAAGCTATAAGTGAAGAGAAATATGCGGGTTCCTCAATTTTCTCTTCAGTAGACACCCTGAATTAAGCATTCCGGAAGTTATAAGTGAAGAGAAATTTGCGGGTTTCTTAATTTTCTCTTCACTTAACATTCGAAGAACTACAACATCCGGACCTTGGAGAGGGTCTATAAACACTACTATTATATGGATAGTATAAAGTCACCTATGGAAAAATGAGTCAAAGAAAAAGGCTCAAACGAACCTTGAAAATGTAGATATGAAACGAGGATTAGCATATGAATATTCTTAAACATGAAATAAAACAACAAAAAATACCACTTCTTATTTGGAGTCTTTCGATTGGTGCACTGGTTGCTATGTGCGTTCTGATGTACCCGGATATGAAATCCCAGATGAATGGCGTGAATGATATGTTTTCATCGATGGGAAATTTTACCGAGGCGTTTGGAATGGATGAGCTGAATTTCGGAACACTTATTGGTTATTACGGGGTTGAAGGCGGCAATATGCTGGGAATCGGCGGTGCATTTTTTGCAGCAATAATAGCCATTTCGGCGCTTATGAAGGAGGAGAAGGAGAGGACAGCTGAGTTTTTGTTAACGCACCCGGTGTCTAGAAAAAGAGTGATAACCGAAAAGTTAATCGCTACATTTTGCATAATTGTGATTATGAATGTGATAGTGCTGCTTTGTTCGATTGGCTCGATATTGGCAATTAAAGAGGATGTTTTTTGGAAGGAGCTTATCTTGTTTCACCTGGCGTATTTGCTGATGCAGTTTGAGATTGCGGGCATTTGCTTTGGGATTTCCGCGTTTCTTAGGAAGGCCGGGGTTGGAATCGGAATCGGTGTCGCAGGGCTCATGTATCTTCTGAACATCGTGGCAAATATATCCGAAGACGCGAAACCGTTGAAATATATCACACCATTTGGATATACCGAGAGTTCTGATATAATAAATAATGTTGAGATAAATGTAGATTACCTGATTCCGGGGATGATAATAATGGTCGCCGGAATCGTGGTTGCTTATGTTAAATATATCAGGAAGGATATTTCGGCCTGATCAAAATGAGAAATCGAATTAGGTTGAAATTTTAATAGATTACCTGATCCCGGGGATGATAATGATGGTCGCCAGAATCGTAGTTGCATATATTAAATACAGCAGGAAAGATATTTCGGCTTGATTAGCGAAGGATAAAATTGAATAATTCCTAAAATATAGATGTAGACGGAAAATTATTAATTATAATTTTAAAAAATTTTGGTACTTAGGATGAGTTGATTGTTTTATGCTTAAGAAAAGGAGGTCTCTATGAACGACAAGTTTTACGCGCTTCCGGAGGAGAAGCAGGAGAGGATTTTAAATGCAGGATTTCGTGTGTTTTCAAGTAATTCTTATAAAAAAAGTCCTATGAATGAGATTGCGCTTGAGGCAGGGATAAGCAAATCCCTGCTGTTTTTCTACTTTAAAAACAAGAAGGATTTTTATCTATTTCTGATGAAGAAGGCGGAATCGCTGACGCAGCAATATCTAATCAATTCCGGCTGCTATCAGGAGACGGATATATTTGAAATGATGTACAAGGGGCTTTTGGCGAAGGCTGAAATGATGAAAAAATATCCTGACATGAGTAACTTTGCGCTACGGGCTTATTATGAAGAGGATCCGGAGGTCAAGGATGAGCTTCGAAAAATAATTGAGCCTTATACTGAGCTTAAGTCCAATACAACTATCCCGCCATTAAATCCCGATGATTACAAGGAAGGATTGGATTTGCAGCTTATGTATCAGGACATGTATCTCGCTTCGGAAGGTTACATTTACAGGATGCAGCATAAAGGAGAGATAAATGTAGAAAAGGTTGTTGAGGACTACCGCCGGATTATCGAGTTCTGGAAGGGGCTTTACCTAAGATAGAAAAAGACGGGTAAAATTTCCACGAATTTTCAATGTATTTTCATATGAAAAAGTTTTATAATTGTGAAAACATTTTTGGTGGTGACGAGTTTTGTTTTAAAAAGCCCGGCCGCTGATTTTATCAATTATTTGCCCGGTGCTTATGAATATTTTTAGAGACTGCATTAAAAGGGGATGATACCCGAACCAAATCTGTTGAAGGAAATGTAACGTTTTTCGAATGGTACATTATTGTGGATTCAATCATTATGTGACTATGGCAGGGAGCATTTGATGAAGTGAATTTATATTTGATTTCAATGAGAAGGAAGCTATGGCAGAGCGGTACATTTTGAAGAAATCCAATCATTATGTGACTATGGCAGGGAGCATTTGATGGGAAAATGTAACATTCAATTTTAAAGAAGTAGTAGTTTTGAAGGAACCTATAGTTAAGGAGGGTATGAAATGAGCGTGGATTTAACTAAGATGCCGAAGTTGGGATTTGGACTTATGCGTCTTCCTGAGAAGGATGGCGAGATTGATATTGAGCATGTTTGCCGTATGGTAGATAAATATATGGAAATGGATTGCCGTTATTTTGATACCGCGTATGTTTATCATGGCGGCAAGTCAGAGGTGGCTGCGAGAGAGGCGGTTGTTAAGCGTTATCCGAGGGACAGCTTCATGATTGCTACGAAGCTTCCGGCGTGGGAGATTAAGAAGGAAGAGGACATTGAGCGTATCTTTAACGAGCAGTTAGAGAGAGCGGGTGTTGATTATTATGATTTTTATCTGCTCCACAGTATTGAAGAGGGCAATAACTATGATGTTTATGAAAAATATGACTGCTTCAGTTGGGGAATGAAAAAGAAGGAAGAAGGCAAGATAAAGCATTTTGGTTTCTCTTTCCATGGTAGTCCTGAGCTTCTTACCAAGATTCTTGATGAGCATCCTGAGGTTGAGTTTGTTCAGATTCAGTACAATTATTTGGACAGAACCAATCCGGTTGTAAGATCCGGCGAGCTCTATGATATTCTCAGTTCAAGAAATATTCCGATTATCGTTATGGAACCGGTTAGGGGTGGTATGCTTGCAAGTCTTGCACCTGAGCAGGAAGCTAAGTTCAAGGCAATTAGACCTGATAGTTCATCTGCGTCATGGGCACTTAGATTTGTTGGTTCACAGCCTGGCGTAATGACTATTCTTTCAGGTATGTCTGATGATTCACAGATGGAAGACAACATCAATACATTTAAAAATTTTGAGCCTATGACTGAGGAGGAATTCAAAGTTGTAGACGAGGTTACAAATGATATTTTGAGCATTCCACAGATTGGATGTACAGCCTGCAAGTATTGCGTTGACGGATGTCCTATGCATATCAGCATTCCGGATGTATTTAGAACTATCAATACGCTTCGTCGTTATCCGGATGATTGGAGATCGAAGAATTTCTATGGTGG
>JAILOA010000348.1 GCA_024691065.1 Lachnospiraceae bacterium
CCCTTAAAAACCGTATTAACAAGGTTAAAAATTACACAAAAATTTTATCAAATTATTTCAAGGATTTGCTTGAAAACGAAACATTCAATTACCATAACACCTCATTTAAAAGAGAGGTGTTATGGTAATTGAATGTTTCGTTTTCAAGCAAATCCTTGAAATAATTTGATAAAATTTTTGTGTAATTTTTAACCTTGTTAATACGGTTTTTAAGGGTTTTTCCCTTACCCTTGAGATTGACAGCAGTCACGGTATAATCAAGATTTTTCGACGAATTTTTTGTGCCAATTTCATTATCGGAACCGGAAATATTTGCAGATTTATTTGCAAAACTTTTATCATCGGAACCGGAAATATTTGCCGGATTTATATCTGATATCTCACTTTCTAAATCTTCAGGGTACTCATTTTCAAATTCATATTCTTCTTTGGCATTTCTTCGGGAGATTCCCTGCTCACGTGCAAATGCGGTTAATTCCCCGGAAAACTGAGTCAAATCCCTTAATGAGAGATTGGAAGAATACATATCTCTCGCGCGGTCCAGGAGGTTATGTGTTTCATCAATCAGGAATAAATTTGGCGATACATTTTCATCATCTTTTTTCGTGAAATGAAAAATCGTATTGTAAATGTCGAGTGAAGTTTCCGATGCAACCAAAAGACCTTCCAGGCAGACATCCGGATTAAAGGCATAATTATAATCGCATATTATGATATCTGCGAAATTTGCGGCATCCATAGCAAGATAATACGGGCATACGGAATGCTTTTCGGCATATGTTTTTATTGTCTCGTAGGACATAATATTTTCGTTTGAAAGCATATCGTGGAGCGCGACATTTATCCTGTCAAAATGACCGTTTGCGAACTGACATTCCTTAGGAGAGCAATTAACACTTGTGAGCATGCAGGCATTTTCCCGGCTGGAAATAATGACTGTTTTCAGAGGTGAAATTGAAGTTTCCTGTTTCACGTCAATATCATCAGACGAGATTTCAAAAGATCCAAGCTTATGTGTTATCGTAGTTACAGCGCTCAGTGCCACGTCCTTTGTTACATTTTTTGCTGTAAGGTAAAAGATGCGGTTTACAAGGCCTGCACCCAGTGCGTGTACGCCCGGAAACAGTGTGGACATGGTTTTTCCGAGACCTGTAGGTGCCTGTGCAAAGAGCTTCTTTTTGCGAAGTATCGAAAGATAGACGTCTTTCGCAAATTTCTGCTGACCCTTTCTGTAATCAAACGGAAATTCCAAATCTCTGATCGATGCATTACGGCTGTAAATATGGCTTATCTGATGATGGCACCAGAGTGCATAATCCTCGGTAAGGCGGGAGTACCAGATGAAAAGTTCATCTGCGGAAAATATCTCGGCAAAATATTTCTTTTGTTTATTATTTAAATCTATATAAACCATTCTCACACAAACAAAAGGCAGTTCTTTGGTTTTTGCAATGATTGCCGCATAGCACATGGCTTGTGCGTGGTGTACAGGATTTGGAGCCTTCATTCTTCGAATATTTGAATAAGTGGATTTTATTTCATCGATTACGAAAAGCTCCTGACCAAAATTTTCAAGATACTCCGGTGGGACATCTTTTGTGAGAAAAGATGAAATGTCCATAAGGGAATTTGCATGCCAAACGCCGTCAGCACGCCCGGAGATGGCTATTTTAAAGGTGTAGGGGTTGTCGGAAGTTTCGCCTTGATATTCCTGATCTTTGAGATTTTGTATGCTTGTTTTATCTAAGTTTTTTGATGTATCAAGAGATGATTCTTCCGGGATATCATTATTTGTATAATCACTTTCAAGTGTATTGTTATCAGGATCCTCCCCTGAATCATAGATTTCCTCGCTATCCATCAAATCAAAATCAGAAATCCGGTAATTGCCATAATTAAATTCAATTTCGTCACGCAAAGAAAACTCAGGGACATAATCCTCCCCCTGAGTTTTTTGAAATGCATTGTGAGCACGTATTCCCTCCTGAAGAATGCTGGGATCACGTGTTTCAACGTTTGTTTTATCAATTGAGCCGCAACGGCATATAAATTCTACAAGTTTTCTGACTGAAATTGAAATGTTTATCATAATCAAAGTACCTTTATTATTTTGTTCAAAATATTAAATTCACTGGTTGTTGTTTGAATTTTTTGGCCAATCTAAATCAGATTTATACTGATTTTTAAGTTCATTTTTTGCTGTTTACAGATGTATAAAACGTCCTTAATA
>JAILOA010000392.1 GCA_024691065.1 Lachnospiraceae bacterium
GCAATCACCAAACCAACCGAAACCACAAACTTCCTAATCACACTACATCCTCCTAATCCACTAAACTCCCGTGATTTTACCACACCCACACTAACATAGCAAGAATTATTTCACCCACCCCCTTAATTCCACAAAAATAAACCACCAACCAACATAAGAATATTTATTCCCAGATATTATAGGTCAAAAAATTATAACTTAATAACCAACAGCCGGAAATTCATAAGCAACAACTTCAGACATTAAGTGAAGGTTTCGTAATGACGAGCAGGCTAACTTCGGCACCGAGCGCACGTGTTTGAGCGTCGAAATCTAAAATATACAATAACATAAATTGCGCGAGTTTGCGCGAATGCCGAAAAATAAGTGCCTGCGAGGAATAGAAACCGCAACGGTCTGAAGTTGTGCTATATGAATTCCGGCGTTATTTATTATTAAACATATATATTATCTTAAAATAATTTTCCCTTGCAGTTTTAGAGGTGTGGTATTATAATTTATCTATTGTTTTGTTCGCCCCATGAACCACTCCCGGCGAACCGGGTCTAAAAAATCTGACAATAAAAGAAAAATTCAATACGGAAAGGATTGTAATATGAAAAATTTTAAAACAGGTACAAAATGCGTACAAGGCGGATATACTCCGGGAAACGGAGAGCCACGTCAGGTCCCAATCATCCAGTCAACAACATTCAAATATAATACAAGCGAGGATATGGGAAAGCTCTTCGACTTGGAAGCTTCCGGCTATTTCTATACCAGACTTCAAAATCCTACAAATGACTTCGTAGCTGCAAAAATAGCCGAACTCGAAGGCGGTACGGCAGCAATGCTTACATCCTCTGGACAGGCAGCAAACTTCTTTGCATTATTTAATATATGCGAATGCGGCAGCCATATCGTGGCTTCCTCATCCATCTACGGCGGAACCTTCAACTTAATAGCAGTAACAATGGCAAAAATGGGAATCACAGTAACATTTGTAGCCCCTGATGCAACAGAAGAAGAATTAAATGCTGCGTTCCGGGATAATACCCGCGCCGTATTCGGCGAAACAATCGCAAATCCTGCTCTTACAGTATTAGACATAGAAACTTTTGCAAAGGTAGCTCATAATCACGGTGTACCGCTTATTATAGACAACACCTTCCCAACCCCTGTTAACTGCCGCCCAATCGAATGGGGAGCTGACATAGTTACCCACTCAACCACAAAATATATGGACGGTCATGGCGTTGGAGTCGGCGGTGCAATTGTAGATTCCGGTAACTTCGACTGGATGGCTCATGCAGATAAGTTCCCCGGACTCACAACACCTGATGACTCCTATCACGGAATCACATATGCAGAGCGCTTCGGACAGGGAGGAGCATTTATAACAAAATGTACCGCACAGCTTATGCGTGACTTTGGTTCCATCCAATCCCCACAAAATGCATTTTATCTTAACCTCGGTTTGGAATCTTTACATGTTCGTATGCCTAAGCACGTTGAAAACGGACAGGCTGTGGCAGAATTCTTATCAAAGCACGAAAAGGTTGCTTCTGTAAGTTATTCAGGACTTCCGGGCGATAAATTTTATGATCTTGCACAGAAATACCTTCCTAACGGTGGATGCGGTGTAGTTTCCTTCGAAATCAAGGGTGGTAAGGCTGCTGCCGGTGAATTCATGAAGAAGCTTAAGCTTGCCGCAATCGAAACACATGTAGCCGACGCAAGAACATGTTGCTTAAATCCTGCAACCTCCACACACAGACAGATGACAGATGAGCAGTTAGAAGCAGCAGGAATCCCTGCAGGTCTCATCCGTATGTCATGCGGTCTTGAAGATAAAGAAGACCTTATTGCAGACATTGCACAGGCACTCGAATAATATTTAAATTTTCATAAAACAAAAAACACCTCTTACAGTGATTATTATTAAATAACCATTGTTAAGAGGTGTTTATTTTACATTTATTTTTAATCCTCATCTCTTCTACTGGATCTTACATTCCTTCCATTATGATGTTTTACCTTGATACTGTACATATCATCATCGGCATTCTTCATGATGGTATCGATATCTCCGATCTTATTTACCTCACCAAAGGCAAAACCCATACTGACACCTATATCAAAAGGCTTATTGTCCTTTTCCTTAGTTTCAATAATAAGTCCCGGAATCTTATTTACAAGGTTATAATAACGATCATAATCAAATTTTGATTCATCCATAATAAAGGCAATCATAAACTCATCGCCACCGAATCTTGCACAAACACCACCTTCATCGATACATTCACCCATTGCATTACCAATGGTTTCAAGACAATAGTCTCCTTCGCTATGACCGAATTCATCATTAATTTCCTTCAGGTTATCCATATCAATAGATGAAATAACAGCAATCTTATGACGACCCGGATTGAGCTTTACAAGCCTTGAAACCTCAGCGAAGTAACCTCTTCTGTTAAAAAGATGCGTCAATGTATCCCTGATTATCAGGTCATGCAGCTGGGACTTCTTAAGAACTACCGAAAATACCTGATTTATACAGGTGGTAAATTCATAAAGCTCATTATAATCGATATATTCCTTGCTATGCTCCATAAGAATTACACCGAAATTTTCATTCTGCCAGGATAACGGAAATGCTAAAATCTGTCCTTCCGAACCCGAAATTTCTTTTATTAATTCAAACTTCTCTTCTTCATTAAGAAGTCGCATAGGGAAGGTAATATTTGTATTATTTACCGATATTATTTCATATCCGGTTGCATCATTCCATACCTTAGGAGTAGGAAGATCCGTATTTTTACAATAACTTTGATTTACAAGAATAGCAAAATTGTATCTTTGCATATTGGACAATGTATCGCTGAAAAATGCATCTTTAAACTTATTCAACATACTCATTACACTGTCACAATCCGTCAAAATCTCCAATATATCAAATATTCTGTCTATCTCATGATTATGTTGCTGTACATCACTGTACATCCCCATAATTCTCCTGTTATACTCGTAAGTTGTCGGCTTCTCTCTTCTTTCGCAACCACAGGACTCGGATATATAGACCTTATGGGGTACATCAATATCAAAGTGCGAAAGCTCCTTATTCTCCTTTATCTTATCGCAGAGCCCTACTAATTCATTGCAAACTCCATCAAAGTCATTGGCAGCTGTAGTAAGCTTAGGCGCAATATCATCTCTTATGTCAATTCCGTCAAAACCTGTAATTATAATATCTTCCGGAACCGACAACCCCTTAGCATTTACACATTCATAAACAGTCATTGCCATAATATCATTTGCGCATATTATTGCACTGGGAAGCTCCATAGAGCCATCCAGCCACTTCTCACAGGCAATCCTTGTAGGATATTCCCAAAACTGACCATAAGCAACTTTACTCTCATCGATTGGTATATTATGCTCCTTAAGTGTATCAATAAAGACCTTTTCACGGGCATCCGAAAATGCATTGCCTTTCACTCCGGACATATAATAAATATTATCGCATTTATGATATTCTATGACATGCTCAACAATCTGCTTAAATGCAACTAAGTGATTCATATAAATGTTAAAACATCCCTTTGTCTTCTCTCCGATATTTATAATCGGACATTGCTCATTAAGAAGCCTCTTAACCAGACTCTTCCGAATAGACTTTGTAATAATGGTCTCACTAAGTAAAATTACTATATCCAGCTTCTTTATATCAATGCTGTCGAGAAGCTCAAATTCCACAACATTATTTTCCTTGTCGATTTTATCACTATTATATAAATCCAAAATAACGGTCCTGTAGTTAGCCTCTCTCAATGCATCAATTATCTTATGAAGCATTACAGGCGTATTAACCATATGTATCTTGGTTAAACAAATACCAACTAACCCCTTATAATTTGCCATAATACCTTCCTCTCTTAAAGTATAAACCTAATCCTGTCTTCTATCGCTTCAACCAAATCGGAAGCTTTTCATCCAAGATATAATAAATACTTTATAAAGAAATATAAATTAACGTATAAATTTGAAATATACTATATCGTAAAATAATATGAATGTCAAAATATATCTTTTTTATTTTCATCAAAATTTATATAATATCTCACCCAATAAATTATCCCGACAATAAAAAATATTATGCCCATAACCAATGCCAAAAGGAAGAACGTCTGTCCTAGCGAGCCCGGAAGCTCATCCCCCTCTTCCTGCAAATATCCGAGCAGATAGCTCGATCCGTTGGCAATCATATGAACAATAATCGTAGATATGATGCTTCCGGTACATTTATAGATCATTCCCAACAATAATCCGAATATAAATGCATAACACCCCTGAATCATATTGCCGTGAGCAATCCCAAATAAAAGGCTTTGCAAAATATTTGCAACCCAGAATTTATGTACAAACATAAATCTTTTTAATATCGCACCCCTGTAAATCAGTTCTTCAGCCACAGGTGCAATAACCACTGTCATAATCAATGCCATGGTAGAATTAACATTTACAACCTCATCCATCAATTTCATATAATTCTCAAATAAAGACGGCACGATCAAATTTAATATGGTCAGCACCACATCCAGAAAAATCATAATACCGAAACCGAAACATATATATCCGAAAATGTTTTGCGGTCTGAAAACTATTCTATAATTAGGCTTTTCCGGTATAAAATCTTTATAATTATAAAGAATA
>JAILOA010000396.1 GCA_024691065.1 Lachnospiraceae bacterium
AATGTAATCAAGGAAGAATAAAGGCTCTCCACCTGAACATGCAATATCATTAACACACATTGCAACTGCGTCAATTCCAATGGTATCATGCTTATCCATTAAAAAAGCAAGCTTAACCTTTGTGCCACAACCATCTGTACCTGAAAGAAGAACAGGTTCTTCCATCTCTTTAATAGCCTTTAGGTCAAATGCACCGGCAAAACCTCCTAAACCACCTAAGACCTCCGGTCTCATAGTTGTTTTAACGGATTCTTTAATAAGCTCAACCGACTTGTAACCGGCTTCAATATCAACACCGGAATTCTTATAATCCATGAAAAAATCCTCCTGTTTATCATGTTTAAAAATATATTTAATAATTATTATCTTATGTCTTAAAACATAAAGATAATATATATCAACCAATAATACTATTTTCTGTTAACCTTCATTTGTTTCATGAAAGTGTTATATGTATTGACCGCATTAGCTGCGGCAGTCTTGCTTACACTGAAAACATCATCCGAATACCTGATTAAAATAGTACTGATATACTTTGAAACATCATTATTATTTGTCTTTTCAATGATAATATCCAAAGCCTTCTTAACATCCATACCCATACGGTACGGTCTGTCCTCGGTAAGCGCAGTGAAAATATCCGCAACAGCCATTATTCTGGAACCGAGAGGAAGTTCCTCAGCCTTCAAATGGAATGGATAACCTGTTCCGTTCATTTTCTCATGATGATATGCTGCCCACTCGGTAATCTGCTCGAGACCCTGGACATCCTTAAGAAGCATGTATGTATAGAAGCTATGCTCCTTCATAACATTGAACTCCTCTGTTGTAAGCTTTGAGTCCTTCTCAAGTATAGCCTTAGGAATCCTGACCTTACCTATATCATGAAGGTTTCCTGCAATCTTCATCATCTTGCATTCATTTGCGGAAAATCCGGCATGACGGGCAAGCTCAACCGCTGAAGCCGCAACACCGGCAGAATGCATGGCGGTGAAAGGACTACGGAAGTCGATGATACGCGCGAATATATTTGTAAGATCTACAACGTCATCGACGGTCAGTTTACTGGCACTGATAGCATCATCCATTATTTCATTTACTATTTCGGGAGCATTGGTAAGATATAACCAAACTGCCTCCTTTTCACTCATCTTTTCGAAAGCATCCACAACCGCATCCGAAAAAATGGTTCCCTTATTGTTATTAACATATCTTATAATTCTCGGAACCTGATTCAGGATAGGCTCATACCTGTTTAACCTGGTTACAACCTTATCCGCAAGATTGATGATATGTGACGGATAAAGCACGGCTTCTCCGCTAAACTTCATACCGGCACCCTGATTCCAAGGCAAATGATGATATTTAATAATCTTGGCAACAGTCCTAAAATGTCTAAAATCCTTTAAAAGCTTGTACGCGGCAAATGCATGGGCATTGGCAATGTCTCCTCCCTCCTCTAAGACGAGATCATCCTCACCAAATGCAATACTTCCAACATCATGCAACATAGCTGCAATAATTAGCGGCCGCAAGTCATCAATAGGAACGTGCATCTCTCGAGCAATATTGTACGAAAGATATGCTACCTGCTGGTGATGATTATCGATTTCCGGATTTATCAGGTTAATCGCTTTCGTGATACATAGCAGCAGGTCGTTCATGTTAGAAATATAAATATTTTCCATAACCTTCCCTATTTACCTCTTTCATCCAAAAGATAAATAATATACCTTATAAATTATGTTCTTAAAAAGACAGCCCATGAAATCCTAACAAATCATAAGTCATAAAATATATCATTTACCAAACACATGAACAACAAATTGATAGAATTCTTAATGTTTTTCCTTAGAAAGTAAAATTTTTCGTTTAATACTAAATTCTTTCTTTTAAAACGCCTTTAAACCCGGCTTCTCCTACAAATCCAGGTTTTAAAGTAAATGCTTAATGTTTTTCATTCTTTTGATTTTACTCACATAAATTCTATATGCGAAAAATCAACATATATTATAACATAAAAATATAATTTAATATACATTAAATTTTATTTTTTTATTATCTCTCCCAAAGTCCTCCAACCAAGCACTGCACATTTAACACGCGCCGGCATATGAGAAACATCCTGTAAAATCGAAGCTTCCTCCAGTGTCTCTAACTCCTCTTCCGTAACGCTTTCCTTAATCATTCTCATAAATGTATCTCTAAGCTTAAGTGCTTCATCGATATTCTTACCGATGATAAGATCAAGCATCATATCGGCAGAAGCCTGGGAAATCGCGCATCCGGCTCCCTCATAAGAGCCGTCAACAATTATATCATCCTCAATTTTAAGATTTAGAACGATATCATCACCACAGGATGGATTAACCCCCTCGAGGCTGAAATTTGCATCCGGAAGCGGATGCTTATGACCCGGATTAATATTATGATCAGTAAGTACTTCATTGTAAAATGTAGATGCCATCATTACCTCCTTAATAACCCATACGGCTTCTAAGCTTTGAAACGCTCTCTGCAAAGGCGCGCACATCATCCTCTTTATTGTAAAGCGCAAAGCTTGCTCTTGCTGTTGACATTACACCCATATACTTAAGTAATGGCTGTGCACAGTGATGTCCTGCACGGATCGCTACATTGTCGGAATCAAGTATGGCAGCTATGTCGTGCGGATGAACATCATCAACAGTAAATGTAATGATTCCGTGGTGATTCAGCGGATTTGTATCTCCCAGGATGTGAACATGAGGAATCTCCTTAAGAAGATTAATACCGAGCGTAGAAAGTTCATTCTCTCTTTTTTCAATGGTATCAAATCCGATTTTATTAATATAATCAATTGCTGCAGAGAGTCCGACAGCGCCGCCGACATTTACCGTACCGGCTTCGAATTTATGCGGAATCTCAGCATAGGTTGCGCTCTCCCTGGTAACATACTCAATCATTTCACCGCCGTACATAAACGGTTGCATCTTTTCAAGAAGCTCATACTTTGCATATAATGCTCCTATTCCCATCGGTGCATACATCTTATGGCCGGAAAAAGCAAGGAAATCAACATCGAGGTCCGTAACATTTACAGGAATATGTGGAACAGACTGCGCTCCGTCACATACAAATACCGCTCCCGCCTCATGAGCTAAAGCTGCAAATTCCTTAATGTTATTTTCACAGCCGAATACATTTGAAACCTGAGTAATGGCAACAATTTTAGTATTTTCTGTGAGTGCATTCTTTAAATCTTCGGCAGTAAGAATCCCGTTTTCATTGCATTCCACAAACTTAAGTGTGGCACCGGTAGTTCTCGCTGCCATCTGCCACGGAAGTAGGTTCGAATGGTGTTCCATAATACTTATTACTATCTCATCACCCGGCTTTAAAGTGCCGATAGCATAAGAATAAGCAATGAGATTCAGGCTCTCCGTTGCATTTCTTGTAAATATAATATTTTCCGCAGATTTAGCACCTAAGAATCCGGCAACCTTTTTTCTTGCATTCTCATAATCATCCGTTGCCCTGACACTCAAATCATAAAGGCCGCGAAGAGGATTTGCATTATTTTTTTTATAATACTCTTCCACAGCCTTCAGAACCGAATCCGGCTTCTGGGATGTAGCTGCGCTATCCAAATATATAGTTTTATCATTTTTTAACAACGTAAAATCTTCTAATATCCTCTTGTCCTCTGCAGTCATTTTATATTATCCTCACTATCAATACAAATCGCTTATTATAATAAAAATTAATTTAAGCGCATTCAAATCAAACCACCTAAGGTTTTATCAATCTTCCCAAAAAAATCAACTAAAACATACTTAAATCAAACCATCTAAGGTTTTATCAATCTTCATCATTTTCAATTCCGAGAAAACCATAAATTTCGGATTTAATATTTTCATCCGGTACTTCATTTATAACAGCAAGAAGTCTTGCTCTTGAAACCATTTCAAATACATTTTCCTCGGAAAGCCCTCTGGATTTAAGATAAAACATAAGCTCCTCATCCAGGCGGCCGATTGTCGCACCGTGACTTCCGAACACATCCTCTTCGGTACATAAAATAAGCGGAATCGTCTTATTTATAACACCCGGATCAAGCATAAGAACATCTTCATGCTCCTTGCCCTCG
>JAILOA010000023.1 GCA_024691065.1 Lachnospiraceae bacterium
TAATTTAATATTTGTTTTTTATTTCTTTGAATCCGTAATTATTACGGTTTAAATTTAGTTAAATGGTTAGCATATACTAACACATAGTAAACACCTTTAATTAAGCTGTTTATGTTATATAAGGCTTCAAAAATATATGGGATGTTAAAATGTCTTGATGACATTTTTTATTTAGATGCACGTTAGCATTAACTAACACGCATTTCCGGGAAATGCTTTAATTATCCTATTTATATTAAATTCCCTTTTATGATTTTTATAACGGATGTTTCACATCGTATTTTAGGTTTCACATCATATTTTAATTCACATCGTATTTTAACAAGAAAGGAGTTTGACATGCCGGATCTTTATTTTGTCGAGCAATGTGCGCCAACCCTGGCGGGTATCAAAACGGGCAGTTTGTTTATCATTAAAACTGAATCAAAAAGAGATTCCATAAATGAGCTTACCACGCTTAATAAACTCCTTAGTAAAAAGGGGTTACGTGCTATTCCTCTTAAAATGACGGATGATTACACTCTTATTTATGTTTATCGTCCGGATTTTCTCAAAAGGGATCTCAGTAGTCCGGAGGCAAGAAATATCCTCTCCGAGCTCGGTTATACATGTGAAAGCGTACCTAAGAGTGTGGTTGAACTTGCAAGAAGATTCGTAGATGCAAAATCTTTTCCTCATGAAATCGGGCTGTTTCTCGGATATCCTCCGTTTGATGTAAAATGCTTTATGACACATCCTGATGAGGGCGTAAAATGTGTTGGCACGTGGAAGGTTTACGGCGATAAGAAAAAAGCGGAAAATACATTTTTCAAATATAAAAAGTGCACCGAGGTCTATAAAAAGCTTGTTTCTGAGGGCAGACCTCTTACAAAGATGATTGTGGAAACATCTAAGTCGGCTTAATCCCAAAAGGTTGAATATGTTTGACAGTAAAATCTATACAATCCGAGCGGTTTAACATAAGAAAAAAACATTAGTTTCATACTAAAGTTTTTAAATAAAATCTATATTAAAATATTGAAAGGCGGGTAATATTATGAGCAAAGTAGCAGTAGTTTATTGGAGTGGAACAGGTAATACTCAGGCAATGGCAGAGGCAGTTGAGGCCGGTGCAAAGGGAGCAGGAGCTGAGGTTTCTGTTTTCGGACCTTCTGATTTCACAGATTCTATGGTTGGTGATTTCGATGGAATCGCATTTGGTTGTCCTGCAATGGGTGCTGAAGTTTTAGAGGAATCCGAGTTTGATCCTATGTTCACATCTGTTGAGGGTGCTCTTTCAGGAAAGAAGATTGCGCTCTTCGGTTCTTACGGATGGGGCGATGGCCAGTGGATGAGAGATTGGGAGGAGCGTTGCCAGGCAGCCGGTGCTAATCTTATCGTTGAAAGTGTTATGGCTAACAATGATCCGGGTGCTGATGAGCTTGATGCTTGTACACAGCTTGGTGCTGCACTTGTGTAGTTTGTGATGTAATCTTTAGTTACATAGTTTAATTTCATTTTCTCCAAAGAATATAAAAACAGAAGCTATTATTTCTTCCGTTTGGTTGAAAAACAGCTTCTGTTTTTTTGATATTTTATATTTATTTTAAATATTTGCTCAAATCGAACATTCATTTGCCGCTTCGATTTATGCTTATGAACGTATGGCACTACATTTAATAACTCAATACGCAGTGTCTGATAAATTATCACTCTGCGTTCTATAGCCTATTACATTTCGTTCAATAGCTTTTTGCAATGTATTCAATAACTTAATTATAATGGACGCATAAGAACACGACCGGTTCCGCGATATACATTTACAAGACCTTCGCCGCTGGCAGCAGATCCAACAAGTGATTTACCGCTTCTCTCAACAGTAAATTTCAATGACTTGCTCCATGCAACAGCGTAGCTTCCATCGATTCTAAGTATATCATTATTCAAGTTAATATCTACCAATTCTTCATATGGTACAGGGCTTTCCAAAGCAACGACTCCATTTCCTTCCATACAAAGGTTAAACATGCCTTCACCACCTGCAACTGCAGATGAAACATTGCTTCTCATTACAACCGTTTGCTTTATGCCACCCTGTGAAGCAAGGAACATACCGTCTTCTACTACAACGCTTCCATTCCATTCAGCCAGGTCAACCAAAATGATATGTCTGTAAGTAGGTTCACAAACAATCAAACCATTACCAACATATTCAGGCTTAATAGCGCCTTCACCTGTAACCTTGCCTTTAATCATTTTTCCAAAAAGATCCCCGGCACCTTTAATACCGGTGGTTGCATTTACATCACCGACTGTCCACTGCATAGCACCGGCCTGAAGGGTAAGTGATGAATCAGGTGTAACCCTTGCTGCAAGCTGTCTTCTCTTGATGTTCATCTTTGACATAAAGTATTGGATCTGAGCTTCTGCCGGGTTTACCGATATATCGCGATCATATTCAAGCACTGTAAACATACCCTTGCGATATTTGACATCGATATCATCATTTCCGATGAAATTCATTACGCCTTGATATAACTCGTATTCACCATCGTTACTTGCCATTCCCGGTGTACCCATCATTGGATTGTTGTTGTTAAAATTCTCATTCATTTTAAAAACCTCCTAAATAATTTATTTGTTACTGCATAAAATTAGGTAGATTATATCACAATTTTTCCTATACTACAAACTGAATTTTATAATATATTATTTTTTTTCTTTAATAATTTCACTCTGCAATCCTCCGGTTCAAGGTATTTAGCACATTTTTCTTATTTGCGCTCCACATCGGCGCCACCAATGTCCTCTTGTCGCCGTCCCCGGTCATCCTGTGAATCACCATATCATCCGGCAGGATTTTAAGGCAATCATAAATCAAATTGACATATTCATCGAGGGTCATGCATTCGAATTTGCCTGCATTGTACTCTTTCTCAAGATCCGTTCCTCTTATCACATGCAGGAGCTGAAGCTTGATTCCCTGAACCTTGCTCTTTCCGACATAATCAACGGTATGAAGCATCTGATCACGAGTTTCGCCCGGAAGGCCCAGAATCACGTGAGTTATAACTTCTATGTTAATGTTACGCAAGTTCCTTACGGCCTCTTCGTATACATTTAAATCATATCCACGCCTTATATAATCGGCACTTTCCTTGTGTATGGTCTGCAGACCGAGCTCCACCCAGACGGGCTTAATGTGGTTCATCTCATCAAGGAGACTTAATACATTTTTTTCCAGGCAATCCGGACGGGTTGCGATAGATAAAATGGCTATGTCGGGGTGGTTTATCGCCTCGGTGTACTTCTCACGAAGGACCTCAACCGGAGCATAAGTATTTGTAAATGCCTGAAAATATGCAATAAACGAGGGCCCGGAAATGTCCGCCGGCATCTTACTTAGAATCCTTTTCTTGCCGCTCTCAATCTGCTCTGTTATTGATTGGGTGCGGCTTCCGGCAAATTCTCCCGAGCCTTCCCCCGAGCAGAATATACAACCGCGATTGTCAAGGCTGCCGTCACGATTCGGGCAGGTAAAGCCTGCATTTATGGCTATTTTATATATCTTTCTGCCATATTTTTCTTTTAGGTAAGAATTTAATGATTTATATTTCATGGTGATTCCTTTTTGATATTTTAAAATGTTTAGTAAATTTTTATTGTTTTATTTTTCTGTAATACACTCTAATATATTTAGAGTGTATAATTAGTTTTTTTGTTTCTTAATATTTGAAGCGTTGGTAAATTCAGATTTTATGATTATTATTTTATCTGTTACTTTATTCTTAAGGCATTGATGACTTAAGTTTTTATGATTTATATTTTACTGTTGATAATATATCGTGTCAAACTATGATTTTACGTTTTTACCACTTCTAAGCCATGAAGATGTGAGTGGGGAGAATTCAGGACAAGAAGTGTCTTGTATTATGAGCAGGTGGCGAAGCGGACTAAAGAATATTATTGACATCAATTTTTCAAAAAACAATTGAGTGACTTATTTCGGACTTAGAACCGGAAGTCCCGTAATCAGGCTTCGGAAATGTTGTCTTACCCATTTTTTTGTGCTATTATTCTATCAAGTTAGTAATTGAAAACGATTAAATTTACATTTATCAATTTTTATGGGAGGGTTTAATATGGCTATTAAAGGTGCGGTTTTAGGTGATATTATTGGTTCACAATATGAGTATGAAAGACCAAAAAATCTGGATTGGAAAAATGTTCCG
>JAILOA010000041.1 GCA_024691065.1 Lachnospiraceae bacterium
AGACAGAAAAACTTATGATGAATCAGATTAAAAGCAACGCTCTCAGCCTGGCCAATTGTATAGCAAGCACTATAGACGGTGATGCACTCGAAAATATAAAAGATAAAGGCGATATGGATGGTGATGATTATAAAAAAGTTGCAAAGGAATTAAGCGTCTTTAAAGACAATAATTCAATTGAATATGTTTATACAATCAGGAAAACCTCTGATGATTCATTTATTTATGTGGTAGATGCGGACCCTGACGAACCTGCACTTGTGGGCGATGAATTCTCCGATCCATATAAGAATTATGTTGAAGCATATGAAGGCGAGGCGATAGTTAATGAAAAAGCCGATACCGACGAATGGGGTACTCATGTAACTGCCTACAGTCCTATATTCGATAATAAAGGCGTGGTCAGCGGTTTGATAGGCCTTGATATTTCAGCCAGTTGGATGAAAAAACAGGTTAATAAAATAGCCGTTTTAATTATTCTTATCTGTGGAATTGTATTAATTATCGGCATCATAATCCTTATTATCATAAGTATTAATCTTAAAAAAGGTTTTACCAAACTTAATGATAAAGTACTCGACCTGTCCGATGGTTCCGGAGACTTAACCAAGGAAATATCGGTTGCAAGCGGTGATGAATTTGAGGAAATTGCCGGTAATATGAATGTTTTCATACGTCAGATTCGACAGCTCGTAGGTAATGTATCCACAACCTCCGAGAATATTATGAATATGGGACATTCACTTAATTCTACTTTGGTTAAAAATGCCCATTCTATTTATGATATCAACGAAAGCATTATGAAAATCAGTGCGAATATGCAAGAATGTAACTCCACGGTTGAGACAATCAATTCAAGTCTTTCCAATACCGAGGAGCAGGTGCATCATTTTGCTAAAAATGTAAGTAATATCGAGGATATAGCGAAAACAGAGAACATAAACGCCAGTGAATCCCACAGAATAGCAAAAGAGCACAAGAAAACAACTATTGCGGAAATCGAAAAAATTCAGAATGAAATGAATGAAGCAATTTCAAAGGCCCGTGAAATCGAACAGATAAGGGATATTTCAAGACAAATCAACGAAATTGCCGATCAAACCAAGATGCTCAGCCTCAATGCGCAGATTGAAGCTGCCCGTGCCGGTCAAAGCGGTAAAGGTTTTGCTGTTGTAGCAACCGAAGTAGAGCGTCTGAGCAGTATCATTTCCGAAGCAGTTAGTCGTATGAATGAAATTAGCGTCTCCGCCGTCAATTCTGTTGAGGTTCTGCTTAATTCCAGCAGTAAGATGACTGATTTTATGAATAAAAATGTAATCTCCGACTACAACTCTTTCGTTGAAATCAGCCGTCAATACGTTGCCTCTACCCAGTCCCTGCAGTCTAATATGCAAACTCTTAGAGACGACAGTGAAAACCTTGTAAAAATTATGCAGGATATCTCCAGAAATATCACAGATATCAATATTGCTGTATCGGATAGTGCTCATCAGGCTACTGCTCTTAGTTCTTCCAGTTCCAATATAACCTCACAGATGAACGAACTGGAGAATATTTCTTCACAGAATGAGATGCAATCTTCTACTTTGTATGATAAGATTGAAAAATATAAATTCTGATATAATAGGTCTTGTATAGAATAAGCCGGTCGAGCGAAAAAAAGAGCCTTGTATATATTATTACAATATATACAGGGCTCTTAATTTATTTCTTTAGTTTTAAATAGTATCCCGTCTTTTTAACTGTAATTCATAAAAACTTAGATAATCGAATATCAGAAATTATTTACCATAGCATCAATCTTTACTCTATTCTTGTAAATCTTACAATCTTAGATAATCGAATATCCGAAATTATTTACCATTGCATCAATCTTTACTCCGCTCTTACAGAGTGGGCAATCGTGCGCTGCATAGGTTTCATATTCAGGAACATCCACCTGTGAAAAGATTGAATGCACTTCATACCCTTCAACCTCCTTGGTCGCGGAGAAAAGTGCTGATATACCGGCCACGTGACCACCGTAATAATGGATACAATCAAGGGCAGCAGACACTGTCTTTCCTGTGGTTGCCGTAGCCAAAAGAAGCAAAACATGCTTATTTGTTATGGCCGGTTTCGTATTATCCCTGAAAATAATCTGGTTACTGGAGTTAATCTCCGGTGTAACAACATAAATAGTCTCATGCTTATTAAAAGACATAATTCCGTTTTGTTTAAGCTCATCAGCCAAGAATGCGCCGATAACCTCGCAGCCATCCATACAAACAATTGTATCTACAATGGTCGAGTAGGAATACTGTCCTGCAATTGTTCTTGCAACCTCTTTGGCATCGCTTTGTCTGATTTTAAGCATTGTCATATCAAAATAATGTGATATGTGAGAATGACTTGTTACAAAATGACCCGGAAGGACACTCATCTTAATCTTATTATTAATATGATGACTTATCTTGATTTCATCTTCCATCTGTAACCCTCCTTAATTATTTTTTATATTTAAGAGCTTTCTCAAAAGCCCCCAAGAGTCTTATTTAGAAGATCTTACTAAAATCTCATCAGAGCGTTATTTATATAATTTTACAAAAATATCATCAAAGCCTTATTTTTAAGATTTTACAAAAATATCATCAAAGCCTTATTTTTAAGATTCAACAAAAATATCATCAAAGCCTTAAATTTCCAAAAACCCTATGAATTTTAGTTTTTATTTAGCCATGCTCTCTGCAACAAGTGCTCCAAGTGCGATTGAATTAACCTTTACTTCAAATGAATCAGAACGTGAAGTAAGGATAACCGGCGCCTTTGTACCTGTAATAAGGTTTCCGTTCTTCTCCTCAGAAAAATGTACAAGTGCCTTGTAAAGTACATTTCCTGCATGAATATCAGGGAAGAGAAGCACATCGGCATCACCAACGATCTTTCTGTCTGTAGTTCCCTTATGCACAGCAGCCTCAGGAACTGTAGCAAGGTCAAATGAAAGTGGTCCATCAACGATACAACCTGTAATCTTGCCTTCTTCATTCATCTTGGCAAGCTCTGCAGCTTCAACAGTTGCAGGCATCTTAGGATTTACAACTTCAACGGCCGCAAGCGGAGCTACCTTCGGATTATCGATTCCACAAGCATTACAAATCTCAACTGTATTATTGATGATATTTACCTTATCCTCAAGAGTAGGATATGGAATAAATGCAACGTCTGTAAGGAAAAGAAGCTTATCATATCCTTTAACCTCAAATACACAAACATGTGAAAGAGGACGACCTGAACGAAGGCCAACTTCCTTATCAAGAACGCTCTTTAAAAATCCCTTTGTATCAATTAAGCCCTTCATATACATATCTGCCTTGCCATCATGAACAAGCTTAACTGCCGTAAGAGCAGCTTCTGTAGTATCCTTAACATCGATTACTTCATATTCATCAATATTCATATTGATTTCCGCTGCAATTTCCTTAATCTTATCAGCATCACCAACTAAGATTGCATCGGCAATTCCTCTCTCCTTAGCTGCCTTAACTGCCAATAAAACCTCATCGTCCTGAGCAACCGCAACAGAGACCTTCTTCTTTGAAACCTGTGAAACATTTTCAAGCAACTCTGCAAAATTCTTTGCCATTGTTATTATCCTCCTGTGAAACAAATAAATTATTTTTATATATTAATGTTGCCCCGAAAACATTAAATATTTTCGGGGTAACATCTATTGTTTTGTTATATTATAACGCATATTTAAAATAAATCACTATTTTTTTTACAAAACCTGTGGATTACATACCACTTACACTGATAACCATAGTTATGGAACTTGCACCGGATGCATTGCTTATATCAGAAAATCC
>JAILOA010000199.1 GCA_024691065.1 Lachnospiraceae bacterium
ATAGCAAAAACTCTCACATATAATAATTAATTATTTAAGTCTAATATAATTAATAACCTCTGTACTATCCTTAAATGCCTTAAATTCCTTTTCAGTAATCTCAGAAGTTATAAATGCAGTCTCACCTTCAAACTCGGAAGGCACATTTTGAACATCAAAGCCAGAAGCCTTGAAATCATTACCTTTAACACGTACAAAGAACTGTGCCTTTGTCTCCTCAAACGGAATCAAAGGAAGCTTTTCCTCCTCCCATTCAAGATAAATATTTTCATTTAAGAACTTGGCTGCTTCAACCACATCAGCAACAACGGCGCTTGCAGTAGGAAGCTTACCTGCACCCTGACCTGTAAATACAACGTCATCCAGCATATTACCGACAACCATGATGGAATTATATACACCATCGATATTAGCTAATGGATGATCTTTTGAAAGAAGATAAGGCATAACACTGATTGAAATACCCCCGTCCTTCTTTACGGCCGAACCAAGAATTTTAACCTTTTTATCAAGCTTTTTAGCATATACGATATCCTCGGCAGATATCTCTGTGATGCCCTCTGTATAAACATCTTCAAACTTAACTGTCTTACCGTAGCTAAGTGATGTAAGGATTGCAATCTTACGTGCAGCGTCATAACCGCATACATCAGCAGTAGGATCCTTCTCGGCATAACCCTTATCCTGTGCATCCTTTAAAACATCATCAAATGCAGCGCCCTTATCTGTCATTTCAGTAAGAATGTAATTAGTCGTACCATTCAGGATACCTGATATTTCAAGTATATCTTCCTGACAAAGACAATCACGGATAGGACGGATAATAGGAATACCACCACCTACGGCAGCTTCGAATAAAAAGTTTATATTTTTTTCACGGGCAATCTTAATAAGCTCCGGTCCGAATGCTTCAACCAAAGCCTTGTTTGAAGTACATACATTCTTTCCTGCCTCTAATGAAGCCTTAACAAATTCATAAGCAGGATGAAGTCCACCCATGGTCTCAACAACAATATTTACTTCAGGATCATTTTTAATAATTTCAAAATCATGAACTAATACACTTTGTACAGGGTCTCCCTCAAATTCTCTCAAATCCAAAACATACTTAACATTAATCTCCTTACCACTCTTTTGGGTGATAAGATCGGCATTTTTCTTTAAAATCTCCACGACACCTGAGCCGACTGTTCCGTAGCCCAAAACTCCAACATTAATCATAAACATTCCCTTTCCTGTTATTTTATTGACCTGAAATCCATGAAAGATAAGCATTTATAAATGGATCAAGATTACCATCCAAAACGCTTTGGGCATTTCCGATTTCAAAATTAGTTCTATGGTCCTTAACCATCGTATAAGGTTGCAATACATAGGACCTGATCTGGCTTCCCCATCCGATTTCCTTTTCATCTCCACGGATGCCGGCCTGCTTCTTTCTCTCCTCTTCCTCCCTTATCATAAGGAGCTTAGCCTTAAGCATCTGCATAGCCTTATGTTTATTTTGCAACTGTGAACGCTCATTCTGACAGGTAACAACAATTCCTGTTTCAAAATGTGTGATTCTGATTGCAGAAGAGGTTTTATTAATATGCTGACCACCCGCACCACTGGAACGATAGGTATCTACTCTGATTTCTTCATCCTTTACCTCAATGTCAATATCCTTTTCAATATCAGGTATGACATCGCAGGAAACGAATGAAGTCTGGCGCTTACCTGCAGCATTAAACGGCGAGATTCTGACCAACCGGTGTACACCATGCTCTGATTTAAGGAAACCATATGCATGTTCACCATTTATTTGTAATGTAACTGATTTGTAGCCAGCCTCATCACCTTCAAGGAAATCAAGCATTTCAACAGAAAAGCCCTTCTTTTCGGCATAACGCTGATACATTCTAAGTAACATCGAAGCCCAGTCACAGCTTTCCGTACCTCCGGCTCCGGCATGAAGCGTAAGAATCGCATTCTCACTGTCATACTCACCACTTAAAAGGGTTTCTGTTTTAAGATTATTAAAATCTTCCTCAAATTCCTTAAAGCTTTTCTCAAATTCCGGGAGCTCGCTTAAATCGCCCTCGGCATCATAAATATCAATCATTTCGAGAAGCTCATCTCTCTCAGCCTTTAAATTGTTGAATCTTTCAACAGTATCCTTTAAATACTTTAAGTCCTGGGATATTTTGGTTGCTTTTTCCATATCATCCCAGAAATCGGGAGCTTCCATTGTTTTTTCTAATTCCTCAATTCGATCTTCCTTATTAGCGAGGTCAAAGTGAGTTCCCCATTTCAACTAAAGGCTTTTCGTAAGCATTAATAGATAATTTTAAATTATCATACTCAACCACTTAATCACTTCCTTTTTTTATCATATTTTTTGAGATTTTAACCTGCTCTAAACCAAGACTATAATCTCTATTTATATAATCAAATCATCAAACTTTTCCCGGACTTTATTTGAAGCTTCCCATACAGAATTTATCAAATAACTCCGGGTAGTTTCGACAATATTCATTATCAATTTATCAAACCGTACCAGGTCTGCCGCAGCAATGCTTATATTTCTTGCCGCTTCCGCAAGGACACGGATCATTTGGCTGAACCTTCTTACCTGCTCTCTTCTTAGGAGTATTAACAGCAGTATCATCCTTATTTGTACCGCTTGCCTTGGCAACCTCTTCACGCTCAACCTTCTGCTCAACCTGAAGATGCATAAGAGCCTTGATGGTATCTTCATAAATGTTATCAATCATGTTATTAAACATATCAAGACCGATCAAATGATACTCATCAACAGGATTTCTCTGACCATATGCCTGTAAACCGATACCTTCACGAAGTTTATCCATATCATCGATATGATTCATCCAGTTCATATCTGTAACTTTCAGAAGAATTACACGCTCAGCTTCACGAATCTGGTCCTCATCCTGGAACTCGGTTTCCTTCTCTTCATAGAACTTAACGGCTCTTTCCTTAACAAGCTGCATAAGAGAATCCTTGGTCATTCCATCCAGCTCATTATCCTTAATTTTAACCTTCTTAATCGGAATAATAGGAATAATCAGGTTATTTAATTCACGTAAATCCCAATCTTCAGGACGCTGATCATCACCGATTGCTGCATTTACATAACGCTCAATTACATCATTCATCATAGAGAAGATGGTATCACGCATGTTTTCACCATCGAGAACTCTTCTACGCTCCTCATAAATTCTCTCACGCTGTTCATTGTTAACGCGGTCAAATTCGAGGAGGTTCTTTCTGATACCGAAGTTATTTCCTTCGATTTTCTTCTGGGCACCTTCGATTGCATTTGAAAGCATCTTATGCTCAATCTGTTCTCCGTCCGGCAATGTATCGAATATCTTCTTATATCTGTCTGAACCGAAAAGACGCATCAAATCATCTTCAAGGGAAATGTAAAATCTGGATTCACCCGGGTCACCCTGACGTCCGGCACGACCACGGAGCTGGTTATCGATACGTCTGGATTCATGACGCTCCGTACCGATTATCTTAAGTCCGCCAAGCTCTGTAACTCCCTCACCAAGCTTAATATCGGTACCACGACCTGCCATGTTGGTAGCGATTGTAACAGCCTTTGGCTGACCTGCATCTGCTACGATTTCAGCTTCAAGCTCATGGAACTTCGCATTCAAGACCTTATGAGGTATATTTTTCTTTTTAAGAAGAGAACTGATATATTCTGAAGTATCAATATTAATGGTACCTACAAGTACAGGCTATCCCTTTTCATAAGATTCGATAATCTCATTAACAACAGCATTAAACTTCTCATCCTTACTCTTAAATACGGCATCATCGCGGTCAATACGTGCAACCGGCTTATTAGTCGGAACCTCGATAACGTCCATTCCGTAAATGTCACGGAATTCCTTTTCTTCGGTAAGAGCTGTACCTGTCATACCGCATTTCTTATCATATTTATTGAAAAAGTTCTGGAAGGTAATTGTAGCAAGGGTCTTTGACTCACGCTTAACCTTTACGTGTTCCTTTGCTTCAATTGCCTGATGAAGTCCGTCGGAATAACGACGACCCGGAAGAATACGTCCCGTAAAGTCATCTACAATCAAAACCTCATTATCCTGAACTACGTAATCCTTATCCTTTGTAAATAAGGAATGTGCACGGAGTGCAAGGTTAATGTTGTGCTGAAGCTCAAGGTTTTCAGGGTCTGCAAGGTTCTCTACAGAGAAGAATCTCTCAGCCTTTCTGACACCGTCAGCAGTAAGGTTTGCATTCTTTTCCTTTTCATCAACTACATAATCACCGGTTTCTTCTTCTTCCTCGTTCATAATGTAGTCCATCTTGGTCATTTCTTTTCTGGTACCACGTGTAAGCTGACGTACAAATATATCACAAGCCTCATAAAGCTTTGTGGACTTACCGCTCTGTCCGGAAATAATAAGAGGTGTTCGTGCCTCATCTATAAGTACGGAGTCAACCTCGTCGATGATAGCATAGTGAAGACCACGCTGAACGAGTTTCTCCTTATAAATAACCATGTTATCACGAAGATAATCGAAACCGAATTCATTGTTGGTTCCGTATGTAATATCGCAATTATAAGCTTCTCTTCTCTCTTCCGAGCTCATTGTAGTAAGGATTACACCAACTGTAAGTCCTAAGAAACGGTGAACTTCACCCATCCACTCGGAGTCACGCTTTGCAAGATAGTCATTTACGGTAACGACATGAACACCGCCGCCATCCAATGCATTAAGATATGACGGAAGCGTTGCAACAAGGGTTTTACCTTCACCGGTACGCATCTCGGTAATTCTACCCTGGTGAAGAATAACTCCACCGATAAGCTGAACATGGAAATGCTTCATATTAAGAACTCTCTTTGCAGCCTCTCTTACTGTTGCATAGGCCTCCGGAAGAATGTCATCAAGGGTTTCCCCGTTTTCAAGACGCTCTTTAAACTCAGGAGTTTTAGCCTTTAACTCGTCATCAGAGAGAGCTGAATATTCTTCATCAAGAGCTTCGATTTTATCAACTATAGGTAATATTCTTTTGACCTCATGCTGACTATGAGTGCCAAAAACTTTAGAAATAATACTCATCAATTATCCTCCTTAAAAAAACACAATCTTTATAGTATCATTAAATATCTTTTAATGCAAGCAAATTTTGAAACCCTGAATATCACTTTAACAAAGAGAATATCATCTGTTCGGCAGTTCTACCACTCATTCCTCCGTGACTGATTCCCCACTTTCTTGCCTCCGCTAATAATGCTTCCTCATCTACCTTTAATTCCGGATGTTTAGCGGCAATCCCCTTTACAATCTCAAAATAGTCCTTTTGAGAAGGCTTTAAATAAGCAATCTTAAGTCCGAATCTGTCGGAAAGTGATATCTTTTCCTGAACTGTATCGGACCTGTGAAGCTCATCATCCATATCAGCCCTGTCACCCCAGGTCTCACGAATCAAGTGTCTCCTGTTAGATGTAGCATATATGAGTACATTTTCAGGTCTTATCTCCAAGCCACCCTCAATTACAGCCTTCAGATATTTATATTCTGTCTCAAACTCTTCAAAAGAAAGATCATCCATGAATATAATGAACCGATAATTTCTGTTTTTAATGGCTGATATAACATCATTTAAATATTTAAATTCATGCTTATATATCTCAATCATTCTGAGCCCCATCGGATAGAACTCATTTAATATAGCTTTTACGCTTGTGGATTTTCCGGTCCCCGCATCCCCGTACAAAAGAACATTGTTAGCTTTCTTTCCTTTCACAAATGCCTTTGTATTTTCCAAAAGAAGCTCTTTTTCTCTCTCATATCCGATCAAATCCGAAAGCATAATACCTGTAAAGCTTGTAACAGGCTTTAATATATCGGCATTTCCAACTGTTGTATCCTGCTTCTTATCAATATTATTATAATCCAGTCTGAAAGCCTTATTGAGACCAATCATTCCAACCCCGTAATCCTTATAAAAATCGGATATTACGGCAGTCATCTCATTTGCATTCCGAGCCTGCTCTAAATTCTTACATAAAAGCCCTACCTTATCACTTACGCTCTTATTATAAATCTGCTCACTTTTTATAAC
>JAILOA010000200.1 GCA_024691065.1 Lachnospiraceae bacterium
AAAACCCCTTATGTTGTGATGAAATATGCTACTACATTGGATGGAAAGATTGCATGCTACAATGGAAAGAGCCGGTTTGTTACGGGTGAGGCTGCGAGAAAGCATGTGCAGATTTTAAGAAACCGTTATATGGGAATTATGGTTGGTGTCGGGACTGTTTTAGCTGACAATCCATCTCTTGAATGTCATATGGAGGGTGGTAGAAATCCTGTCAGAATTATATGTGATACATCTCTCAGAACCCCGATAGATTCTTATGTCTGCGAGAGTGCGGGCATTGTCCGTACGATAATTGCAACCTGCGAAACGGATGAGAATAAATTGAAGCCTTATCTTGATAAAAATGTAGAGATTATATATGTATCAAAAGATCCGGAGAATCATATTGATTTAAAGGAGCTTATGGATAAGCTCGGGGAACTTAAGATTGACAGTATTCTTCTGGAAGGTGGCGGAACGCTTAATGCATCTGCATTGAAGGCAGGAATTGTTAATTATGTTTATGCTTATGTTGCGCCTAAAATCTTTGGAGGGGAAAATGCTCCGTCGCCTGTGAGAGGGGTCGGCGTGTCATCGCCTGATGAAGCTTATATAATCGAAAACAAGAAGATGGAGCTTATCGGGGATGATATTCTTGTTATGGGAAATATAAAATCAGTTTAGGGGTTGTATTTAGTTTAAGATAGTAGTACAATGTCTCTTGGTTAAATTGAATAATGTATTCTTCGAGGCAGGGTGATAAAGTATTATGCTTTAAATTCCCGACCGGCGGTATAGCCCGCAAGCTCCATTAGGAGTTGATATGTAGATTTTCATCAGAAGGCAGTAAAATGCTCATTTAGGACAGGTTGTATTAAAAAAATACCTGTTTTTATACGATGAATAATTCATAGCCGACAGTAAAGTCTGGATGATAGAAGATTTGAATTGCAGTTTGTGGTAGTGGATTTGTTCTAAAGTTACTACCGGATAATTGCTTTTATATGTCATCATAGCTCGTAGAATTTTCTATGAGCTTTTTTGTTTGGCATATGGAGTTGGTCATTCAAAGTCATCTATTCAGAGTTGGCCATACGCTAAAATAAGACATTATGGGATAGTTTTACACAATAAAAGAAATCCCTCACATCTAAGCAGCAAAGGCCCGGGTGGGTTATAGTGGGATTTTAAGACAAGAAGTGCCCTGTGTTATTAGTAAATAGCGAAGCGGACTAAAGAATCTTATTGATCAATTCAAAAACAGATTCAAAAGAGATTAAAATATTATGGAGAAATATATGTTTACAGGCATTATTGAGGAAATTGGTGAGATTAAAAGGATTACAAAAAATAATTTGAATACAGATATTTTGATAAATGCATCGACCGTTCTTGATGGTACCGGGATTGGCGACAGCATAGCGGTTAACGGGGTCTGTCTTACGGTTACAAAGCTTTTCGGGGATTCTTTTCAGGCTTTTGCAATGGCGGAAACTATGAGAAGGACAGCATTTAACGAGCTTAAGGTTGGAAGTCATGTAAATCTTGAGCGGGCGATGGCCGCAGATGGCAGGTTTGGCGGGCACATTGTTTCCGGGCACATAGACGGTGTAGGAAAGATTAAGGATATCACTGCCGAGGGCAAGGCTACATGGGTGCAAATAAGTGCCGGTGCTTCCATTATGAAATACATTGTCGAGAAGGGCTCGATTGCAATTGATGGAATCAGCCTGACCGTCGCAAAGGTGGATAATGATTCTTTCAGCGTTTCGCTGATACCTCATACCGGGAGCGAAACAACGCTTTTATCTAAAAAGGTCGGAAGCCTTGTAAATCTCGAGAATGATATAATCGCAAAATACATTGAGAGGCTCGTTACATTTAAACAAGATGAAAATGTATCGAAAGCCGCTATTGTTCCGGCCGGAAGTAAAAACAAGGGTGGGCTTTCGATGGAAACCCTTATGAATAACGGGTTTATGTAAATGATAAAAGGTAGAATCCGTAGTGGTAGGTAATGTCAAATAAAAATAACAAAGAGATTATAAGATATATAAATCGTTGAAAAAAACTTAACAACGAAATCAGTAATTAGAAGTTAAATAATATAAAAAATATTAAATTTTACATAGAAAGGATTACTAACATGGAGGAATTTCAATTTGATTCGATTGAATCAATAGCAGAGGATTTAAAAAACGGTAAAATCATTGTTATGATTGATGATGAAAACCGTGAGAATGAAGGGGATGTGATTTGTGCTGCGGAATTTGCAACCACCGAGAATGTAAATTTCATGGC
>JAILOA010000206.1 GCA_024691065.1 Lachnospiraceae bacterium
CTTATCACTGTCAGTAGTACCTGCCTGAAGCTTGATGGTACCATCCAGATTCTCTATTGTATAAACCTTTTCTGTAAGTGGTGTTCCATCATAGGTCTTAGTTGCATCAACTGCTGTAATCTTCAGGGTTTTACTGATAACTGTAAGTGTTCCTTCGTTATATGTAATGTTAAAGTTAGATGTTTCATCATTTGTACCGTATCCTATAGACATTGCAGAAGGCTTTACTTCACTGCTTCCTGCCTCAGTCTGCGAGCCCGTAAGCTTTATGGACTGTACACTATTGTCATGTCCAAGAAGCTTAACCAGAAGATTTGCATACAGTGTAGCATTATCCGGATCAACTATGGTTGTATCACCGTTCTTGATTATCTTAAAGTAGCTTGAATCCGACGCCTTAAGCTGGAGAACGATCTTACCGTCAACATCGGAAATATTATATAAATCTCCTGTAAGTGCCGTACCGTCGAATTTCTTTGAGGTATCAACAGCTGTAACCTCTAACTCTTTCGGCGTAACATTAAGTTTTCCGGCAACCTTTGAAATATCAAAGTTACCTGTAATATTACTACTTGAAGAATCTACAATTGATACCGAATCAATCTGTACGCTTGTGCTTGTGGATTCAACATCTGTAACAGATCCCTTAAATGTTACTCCAACGTGAGCACCATCACCGATAAGCTCTGCAAGAAGAGTATCAAACTCGCTGTCTTCTCCTCCGCTTAGAACCTTCTTATTTGTTGACTGTGCATTTGAATCTCCGTCAAGCTTAAGCACTATACTACCATCAGCATTTGCAATTGTATATTCCTTACCTGTAAGTGCTGTTCCGTCATAAGTCTTGGAATTATCCAATGCAGTAATAACTATCTTCTTACCTGAAATTGTAAGAGTTCCCTTTTTAAGGGTTATGTCATAGTTACCGGTAACATCGGTGGTACCTGAAACTATCTTAACCTTTCCATTCTTAATTTCATTATCTATAGATCCGATATTTGTTATTGTACTGCTTTCTGTAAATTCTACACTTGAAATCTCCTGATCCTTTGCAAGACTTCCGTCTGTCACCTCATAAGTACTGCATGTGAGCGCTGTGCCATCATATGTCTTCCCTGCACTGCCTGCTGTAATTTCAATAGGTCTGCTCTTAACTGTAAGAGTTCCCTTATTATATGTAATGCTATAGCAATCAGTAACTATTTCATTATTACTATTCTTTATTACTGCATTAGAAGGAGTATTAAGCTTTCTGGTATCCTCCGTAGCAGTCTCATTTACAACAGTCTGGCTGCCTTCAACGGTAACACTCGTTACCTTATCGGTATCTACAAGTCCTGAATCAGTATTACCCGAAACTCCCGAAACCTCGTAGCCCTCTTCTGTAAGAGCCTTTCCGTCATAAGTCTTTTCTGCACTTTCGGCTGTAATTACTATAGGTCTCTTAGTAATACTCAATTTTCCTGTTTCGTAAGAAATATTATAGCTTGATGTGACATCCTTACCACGACTGTTGGTAATAACCGCATCACTCGCCGTATTATCGGAAGTACCGTATTCCGTTCTGCTTCCCGATACCTTAATGGATTTAATTTCATCTCCGTCTGCAAGGCTGCTGCCGGACTTGAGTGAATGTGAATCATAAGTAAGGGCTGTACCGTCATAAACCTTGGAATCGGACTTAGCTGTAATTGTAAGAGTTCTCTTTGTAATTTCAAGAAGTCCATTTACATAGGTTACATTGAAACTATCGGAAACATCTTCATGAGCTGCATTGTGAATTACTAAATCGGAAGGTGTATTCTCACTCTTACCAACCTCGATTTGTGATCCTTCAAATGAAATGCCTGCTACCGTGTTTCCGTCACCTATAAGTGTCTTTCTTAAAGCCTTAACCTTATCGGCATCAGTATCTTCATTTTCTCCGTCATATACTGACCAGCTATTGGTAGATGCAGTATATTTAAGAGCAGGTGATGTGCCTGAAATCACCCCTCTCGAAAGCAGATATGAAGAACTTACATTTGCCGTACCATCATAGGTCTTTGTTTCATCGAGTGCGGTAACAGTAAGGTCAAGTTCATTTACTGTAAGGGTTCCGTATTCGAGAACGAATGCAAATTGTGACTTAAGACTCTTACTTTCTGAATTCTTAACATCAATATTTTCCTGAAGAAGCAGGTTATCCGAGCTTCCTGCCACTGTTTGTGAACCTGTGACACTAAGAATTAAAGTATTGCCTTCTCCTATAAGAATATCCATCAATGCAGAGAAGTTTTCCCCATTAGGACTTGTTATTACATTGGTAGTTAAATCTGAATCATCATCTCCGAGAACTACCTGACTGTTAGAACTGCTTACGCTAAGTTCTATGGTTCCCGATGAGTTTGTAATTGTAAAGCTGTATTTTGTAAGCGCAGTTCCGTCATATGTCTTCTCTGCACTTTCTGTCTTGATTGTAAGCGAGTCACGTGCAACTGTAAGTGTTCCTGACACGTATTTAATATCATAACAGCTTGTTACATTCTGACCGCTCTTATTCATTATATTCGCGTTGGATGCTTTATTTTCACTGTTTCCAAGCGCTGTCTGTGAACCTGTTACTGTTACTGACTTAATGCTGTCACCGTTTGCAAGTCCATCAGCAAGTACCTCACTGTTTGTAAGTGCTGTTCCGTCATAAACCTTGGAATCGGACTTAGCGGTAATTGTAAGAGTTCTCTTTGTAACCTTTAAGGTTCCATTATTATAAGTAGTTGTGAAATCACCTGTAACATCAGTCTCTGTGGAATCCGTAATACTTATTCCCGAAGGAACATTATCCTCTTCTCCCACAAGCGTTATACTACCGTCAATATCAACACCCTTGAATGTATTACCGCTGCCAAAGAGTGTATTATAATAATCGGAATAGCCGGTTGCACCTTTCGCATAATCCTTGGATGCAGAGTCAGATACAACAGTTATTCTTTCATCATCCGAATGATAAATAATACTTCCTTCTACAGTACTGTCAGCATAGTTTGAAATTGTATAATTATCATTTGTAAGCTCTTTGCCATCATAAACCTTTTCCTCGCTTGCAGCTGTAACATAAAGCTCTCTACCTAAAATTCTAAGCTTGAAGGAGGTTGTGGCCGGTGCCTGGCTGTCTGTTACTACATTTTCACCTATTCTGTCTGTATATGTCTCACCGTT
>JAILOA010000287.1 GCA_024691065.1 Lachnospiraceae bacterium
TAAACATGAAAAGTTTTGATTATGTAATTACTGATGAGGTAGGAATTCACGCAAGACCGGCCGGACTTTTGGTTAAGGCTGTAAAGGCTCTCGGAGCTAAGGTTACCATCACTAAGGACGACAAAACAGCAGATGCTTCACGTCTTATGGGTTTAATGAGCATGGGAATTAAGAAGGGCGATACCATTACGGTTTCTGTTGAAGGCGATGATGAAGAAAAGGCTGCAGCTGAAATCGAGCAGTTTTTCAAAGATAATCTTTAATTCTCTCTGATAAAAAATAATACATTTTTATAAATCTGTTATGGATGTTGTTTATTAAACAATTAATTATTATACAGATATTAAAAATGTTATTAACAGAAAGTGAGGCGAATTAAAGAATGTTCGCTTTACTTTTAAAAATTAAAAATATATTAATAAGTGGTCAGATTATTAGGATAGTTTTAATATTCCTTAGAATTACATTTCCCGATAGTCTGACCATTATTAAAAGATGCGAGGTGATACATATTACTATTAAGGATATTGCTATAAAAGCGGGGGTATCTACAGCGGCTGTTTCGAGATATTTTAATGATGGTTATGTATCGGAGGATAAAAAGAAAGCAATAAAAAAAGTTATCGATGAGACTGGCTACGTGCCATCACAGCACGCAAGAACACTTAGGACTAAGAAAACCGGTCTTATAGGGGTTATACTTCCAAGAATTTCATCTAATTCTATAAGTAAAATGGTTGACGGAATATTAAAGGTTACTGATTCTGAAGATTATAAAATATTACTCGCAAATACCTTAAATGATCCGGAAAGAGAACTTGAATACCTGAAGGTATTTAATGAAAAACAGGTGGATGGTGTCATTTTATTCGGTACCATACTTACCGATAAGCATTCTGAATTTATTGCAAATATGAGAATTCCTATTGTAGTTGTAGGACAAAAAATTAAAGGGGTAAATTCTGTATATCATGATGAATATAATGTTACCTACGATTTAACTAATATGCTTATTTCTAAGGGACGAAAAAAATTGGGATATATCGGTGTTACATTTAAGGATAAAGCAGTTGGATTTGAAAGATATAAGGGATATGAGAATGCTGTTAAGGAAGCAGGTTTAGAGGAACTTTCCGAAAGAAAGGTGCTATCAGGTTTTGATATGCAGGACGGATATAATTCCATGAAGGAGTTATTGGAACTGTATCCGGATATTGACGGTGTGGTTGCTGCTACCGATACAATCGGTGTAGGTGCAATCAAATATTTGAAAGAAAACAATATTGAGATTCCAAAAGACATTATGATTACGGGTGTCGGAGATTCTAATTTGGGTAATGTAACAGCACCAAGTCTTACTACGGCGAGATATTTTTATGAGGAATCGGGTAAAAAGTCGACAGAGATATTAGTGAAACATATTAAAGATAATGATAGTAGCATAGAACACGTAATGATTGGATATGAGCTATTGGAAAAGCAGAGTACAAATTGAAAAAAATAATAAAAAAACAGGATACAAATTGATATAAGACGGTAAAAAAAACAGTATAAAACAGTATAAAAACCGATAAAACCGGTATTTATAAAATTAATAAAAATTATTTTAAGCCGGTATGAAAACATAATATATACAAATATATATGAACATGAAAATCAAGTAAATACGAAAAGGAGGTCGCTCCATGAGAGAATGGTCGAAGGAAGAACGTTATAAACCTCTTGAGTCAATTGATGATATAAAAGATTTAGAAGAAAAAATAAGTAAATCAAAATTCAGACAATGTTTTCATATACAGCCAAGAACCGGACTTTTAAATGATCCGAACGGATTTGTGTATGATGACGATACTAAGACCTGGCATATGTTTTATCAATGGTTTCCATGGGGAGCAGCTCATGGATTAAAATATTGGTATCATGTTACATCTAAAGATTTAGTTCATTGGGGAGATGCCGGCATAGGTATAAGTCCTGACAGTGATATGGATAACAAGGGTGCTTATTCAGGGTCGGCTATTAAGGATAATGGTGAGATATATTTCTTTTATACAGGCAATCACAGGGATGAAAACTGGGTCAGGACTGCATATACGTGCCTTGCAAAGCTAGGCAAGGATAATAAGGTTTATAAGTTTGATAAACCGGTTTTTGGACCTTCAGAGGATTATAGTGAGCATCAAAGAGATCCGAAGATTTTTTATGATGAGAAGCTTCAAAAATATTTTATTATCATAGGTGCGAGAAGCAAGGATGACAGAGGATGTCTTCTTCTTTATGAGTCAGATAAGTTAACTGAAGGCTGGGCTTTTAAGGGAGAGATTAAGGTTGAGGGATATGAAAGCTTCGGTAAGATGTGGGAATGCCCTTCGATTGAAAAAATAGGAGATAAATATATCTTTATTTTCAGTCCTCAATTTATTGAATTTCCTGACAGAGGAAGCATTACCAATCATAATGTATATCTTATCGGTGATTTTGATGTACAAAATATGATATTTAAGCCCGAGGGCGATTTCGGTCATTTGGATCTTGGGTTTGATTTTTATGCGGCAGCTTGTGCGGCTAATACCGAAAAGCCGGTATTATCAGCATGGATGGGGCTTCCTGATGCGTTTTATTATACTGATGAAGAAGATTGGAGCGGTTGCCTTATACTTCCGAGAGAATTGTCAATAGAAGGCGGAAAACTTAAGCAAAGACCGGTTAAGAGTATGTTTGATATCCTTAAAAAGGAAATTGAATATAAGGAAGTTAGTCTTGAAGAATTAATTAATATCATGAACACACCGGAAAATAACGGATTATACGAGATTCAGGCACCGGCTGTGATTAAAATAGCTACAGCTAATCAGGGATTTACAATGGGGCTTCTATGTGATGAAAGTAAGGAAGGCGGCATAAGTCTTTCATATTCACAGGAGGATAAAACATTAAAAATTTCAAAAGCACTGCTTAAGCATAGGATTAATCCTGAATTCGGTGAAGAAAGAGTAAATGTATTTGAAGACGGACTTACCGAAATTACCTGTTTTATTGATAAAAGCAGCATAGAAATCTTTTTCAATGACGGAGATCAAGTATTTACAACAAGAATTTTCCCTGAGGGAGAAAAATATATCGCATTTAGAAATTAAATGTATTGAATCAAAACTGTTATATTGATATATGTAATTTGCCGGTCGAATGCTGGTTTATCACAATGGATATAATTTGTCGTAAATGTAGTTTAAAACAATAGGATAAATTACAAAAAAATGGATATTTTAAACTAAAAAAACTTGACGAAATCAAGTAGAGTGGTTTATAATACTCTTTGTGCGTGTGACTGAGTGGAGATTTCAGTTGCAAAATATCAACTGACAGTTGGTGATTTGAGCATAGTTTACAACTGGAGGGAGGTTAGGTGTGAGACTATGTCAAATGTTATCGTAAAAGAGAACGAATCATTGGATAGTGCTTTGCGTCGTTTCAAGAGAAATTGTGCAAAGGCTGGTATTCAGCAGGAAATTCGTAAAAGAGAGCATTATGAGAAGCCAAGTGTACGTCGTAAGAAGACATCCTCTGTCATCCTTGCTTCTCGCACCTATGATA
>JAILOA010000337.1 GCA_024691065.1 Lachnospiraceae bacterium
AATTCGCAGGACAAAAAAGACAAAAAAAAGTGTAAGATTGAGAAACAAAAAAATCCTAATCCGATATTTGTTTCCAATAAATTTTATGCGGTTCTCTATGTGGTTGTTCCGATTTTGTTAAATGTTTTTTTGGAGAGTTGCAATAGAAAATCAATTGTAAAGGCTTTTGGATTTATAGTTTATAATCCGTTACTTTTTGTATATGGATATCTAATTGTAACATTAACATTACTCGTTGCATTGTTTTTTAAAAAACGTTTATTTGCTTTTTTATTAGTTACCGTTGTATGGATAGTTTTTGGTATTACCGACTTAGTGCTGCTCAGCTTTAGAATTACTCCTTTTTCGGCGGTTGATTTTATGTTAATAATCAGTGCAATTGACGTTGCCGACCATTATTTTACGGTTTTACAGTTGATACTTTTAATTTTGGCAATAATAGTCGGTATAACATTTTTTGTTTTCTTGTTTATAAAGAGTCCATTGGTAACAATTAAAAATAAAAAATGGTATTTAAAGGTTGTAGGATTAATTGGCCTTGATTGCTTATTGCTTATGCTTTTCTCGCAATTCCCGCCGATAAATTCGCTAAAGAGCAATTATACAAATATTACTGAGGTTTATGAGAAATACGGATTTGTATTTTGCTTTGCCGATAGTGTTATTGACTCAGGTATAGAAAAGCCGGATGAATATTCAAATGAGGCTATAGATTCTTTACTTGCCGGATTAAAAAATGAGGAGAATAATACCGACAAACCAAATATTATCTTTGTCCAATTAGAATCATTTTTTGATGTTTATTCTGTGAATGGATTGGAATTTTCGACCGATCCGATGCCAAATTTTCATTCTCTGCAAAGTAAATATTCCAATGGATATTTCACTGTTCCTACTGTCGGAGCAGGTACGGTAAATACCGAATTTGAGATTCTTACTGCAATGAATCAGCATGATTTCGGTACCAGTGAATATCCTTATAAAACAAAGTTAAAAGAAACATCCTGTGAAAGTATTTGTTATGATTTAAAAGAGCTTGGCTATGCCACTCATGCAATTCATAATAATACGGCAAAGTTTTATGGTAGAAATGAGGTATTTGCAAATTTAGGTTTCGATACATTTCAAACTGTGGAATATATGAGAAATGTAAAATATAATCCGAATAAATGGGCTATGGATAATATATTAACGGACGAGATTATAGATGCATTGGATTCTACACAGGAAACTGATTTTTGTATGACCATTACGGTTCAAAGCCATGGTAAATATGACATTCCTGATTATATCCCTGAGCATGTTGAGGTAACGGGTGCACCTGAAGGAATGGAAGGTCAATTTAATTATTTTGTAAATCAATGTTATGAAGTTGATCAAATGATAGGAGAGTTAACTAAGGCACTCGAAGAACGTGATGAGAAGACTATAGTTCTATTTTACGGTGATCATTTGCCAACCTTGGGACTTACCAAGGAAGACCTGATAAATGGAACGATATATCAAACCGAGTATGTTATTTGGGACAATTTTGATTTGAAACAGAGAGACATTAATCTTGCTTCATATCAGGCTTATCCTTATGTGCTTGATTTAATAGGAATTCATAATGGAGTGGTTAATAAATTTCATCAGCAATATGACTGGAATGATCCGGATTATATGGATAATTTAAAGGAATTGGAATATGATTTCCTTTACGGAAATAATTACATCTACGGTGGAGAAAATCCATTTGTACCGACTACAATTCAGATGGGTACACACCCGATTGAATTCTTTGGTGTTGATCAGAAATTTGGCAAATATTATGCCTATGGTAAATACTTTAGTGATAATACAAAATTGTATTTTAACGGAAAAAAAATTGAGACAACCGTAATAAGTAGTGATATAATACAAATAGATGGTGAATTTGAATATGATGAAGAGGCTGCTTTAGAATACGAAGAACTTGAAGATGAAAAAAAAGCAGAGGTAGAAGAGCCCAATTCATTCAAAATCGTCGTTGAAGATAAGAATGAAGAAATATTAAGTGAAACAGCCCCTATAAGCTGGAAAGAGAGGTAAAAATGAAGTGTCCGTTTTGTGGAGAAGATGATTCAAAGGTTATTGATTCAAGACCTGCCGATGATGGTGCATCCATCAGAAGAAGGAGATCCTGTATAAGTTGTAACAGGAGATTTACAACTTATGAGAGAGTTGAAGCTATTCCGATTTTTGTTATTAAGAAAGATAATTCACGTCAATTGTATGATCGCAGCAAGGTTGAAAGCGGTATATTCCGTTCTATTAATAAGCGTCCGGTTTCAGTGGAACAGGTTGAGACAATGATTGATGAAATTGAATCCATTATTTTTTCAAGTGTTTCAAAAGAAGTTAAAAGTTCCTATATAGGCGAGCTCGTTTTAGAGAAACTTAAGAAGGTTGATGCAGTTGCTTACGTTCGTTTTGCATCGATTTATATGGAATTTAATGATGTTGATACCTTTATGGACGTAATTAAGGAACTAAAAAATTAATAAAAAAACAAACAGAAGGTATGAAAATAATACTTAAATTG
>JAILOA010000357.1 GCA_024691065.1 Lachnospiraceae bacterium
TTTATCAAGTACCCAATCTGTCTCATCTCTCTCTATATAAGCTCGATAAGGATATACAAATCTAAACCAGAAATATATATAGTTATCTGTTATCCTATAAAGCCCCATCTTACTTTTTTCCGGATTATCTTCTGTCACCGGTACTTCCCTTGTCACGATATCAAGTTCAATAAGTGTCTTCAGATAACTGGATAACTGTGTCTGCGGAAGTTCAATTGTTTTGGAAATATCAGCAAGTTTCCTCTTTCCTGATGCTATTGTCTTAAGAATAGTAAAAAATCTCCCTACCTCGTTAATCTCATTCTTTAGAAGAAACTCCGGTTCCTCATACAGAAAAGAAGATGTATTCAATATATTTTGCCTAATCTGATCTCTAATGTCACCATTTCCGTCAAACAATTCGATATACTTTGGAACTCCACCTGTAACTGCATATCTTATAATCTGATCTTCGAGTGATATGTTATTAAAGAAATCCTTGTAATTAGCAAACGGTATCTGTTTCATCCTAATCTGCGCCGTTCTTCTCCCATATAATGCACTACTGTAATCTAATACCTGTGACTTCATCATTCTTATGAGAGACCCACATACTATAAGCATCACGTTTTTATCTTGAAGCTTGGTATCCCATATCTTTTGAAGGATTGAAGGAAATGCAGCATTCGATTTACCTAAATACTGGAATTCATCCATAACTATTATCAGCTTTTCTTTCTCATCTATCTTATCCACGATAACATTGAATACCGTATCCCAACTAGTTATAGATACATCTTTTAAAAGTGGATTATCTAATACATCTGCTACTATATCTTTAAAACTGTTAATATTTTCCTTCTCTTCTTCTTCTGTTGCAAGGAATTGAATACACTTCTTCCCTTTGCAGAATTCATTAATAAGTGTTGTCTTTCCAAGTCGTCTTCTACCATATATTACAACAAATGAGCTCCCTTCTTTTCTATATTCATTATTCAAGGTTTCCATTTCTTTATTTCTATCAATGAATCTTCTCATTTAAACACGTCACCTCCACACATTTGTATTTATTATATTTCAAATTATTATATTTGTAAATATAATAATTTGAAATATGACTTTTACTCATTCCGGAATATAAAACTCCATTTCATTTTCATTCGGATACGTCCTAAGCAATTCTCCTCTTCCTTCATATACTGTTTAAAAATCATCGCAAAACAGTTTTTAACCTCTACAACCTCGGAAGAAAAATCAATATACTCACTGCAAAGCTCAAATGCAATATACTTGCTTTACACTCAAATTAAAAAGCATCGGAAAACAGATTTTTTCCTATCTCCGATGCTTTTTTGACTTATAGCTTCCTTCCCACTCAATTAAAAAACATCGGAAAACAGAATTTTTCCGATTTCCGATGCTTTTTCGTTTTATAAATTATATCTTCCTGCCATTTCCCGCAAAAGTACCGGAATTCGGAACTTTTCCGCTTTCCATCAAACAAACTGCTTCGCAGTTTCCCTCTTTACAACAAACTTTCCCACTCAGCTTCTTTGAATCCAACAAGTATCTTGTAGCCTGCTATCATAAGAGGGCGCTTTACAAGCATTCCATCAGTAGCAAGAAGGGCGATAATCTCATCTTCTGTCATACCTGGAATCTTGTCCTTAAGTTCCATACTGCGATAAAGCTGACCGCTAGTATTAAAGAATCTCTTAATCGGAAGTCCGCTCTTTGAAATCCATTCACGGAGCTCATCCCCGGTAGGATTCTCCTCTTTAATCGGGCGAACCACATAATCAACCTTATGCTCATCAAGCCATTTCATTGCTTTCTTACAAGTAGAGCATCTCTCGTAACAAATAAAAGTGTTTGTCTTTTTAGTCTTCTTTGCCATTTTAACCTTCTTTCCGGAATTACCCTTATTTACTTTTTATATTTCTCTCACTCAAGCCTCCAAGCTAGATTACTAATAATCTCTCACTTCAGCCTCTTAGCTGGATATGTATAAATATCTCACTCAAGCCCCTAGCTAGATATTTTATAATTTCTCACTTTTGCCTCCAAGTAAGACACTTATATTTCCTTCACTTCAGCCTCTCCCACGCTCTTCTTATAGTTTACCACATATATTCCGACTGACACAAGTAATAATGCGATAAGCACCTGCCAGCCGAGGGAACTTTGCTCCTTCAATATCAAAAATGAAAGTAGCACGCCGAATATGGGATTCATGAATTTGCAGGTCGAAACCTTTGAAACATCGTTATATTTTAGAAGCAGGCTCCACAATGTGTAGGCTGCCGCAGAAATAAATCCCATATACAAAATCAATGCAATGCACGATGGTCCGGAATATATGAGCTTCCCGCCGGCGGCAAAGCCAACCACCGCCATTATGATTCCGCCGAAGAAAAACTGGTACCCACATAGCATTACAACATCCGATTCCTTCGAGAATTCTTTAATAATTGCCGATGAAAATGCCGATGACAGCGCTGACATAAATATAAATCCTTCGCCCATTATACTCAAATTAAAATCGAGTGTGGCGCCATTCATATTTACAATAATAATTCCCGCGAAACCCAGCAGGCTTCCGAAAATCTTAAGTCCCGTGAGCTTCTCCTGCTTAAAAACGAGGCATGATACAAGAATCGTCAAAAATGTTCCGATCCCAGTTATTATCGATGATTTAACTCCTGTCGTATGAGCAAGCCCCACATAAAAAAAGAGGTATTGCACCACAGTTTGGCACATACTCAGCACGAATATCCGCTTCGGCTGAGCAGGCCTTATAAACTTCTTTCTTCCAATACTCGAAAATGCAATTACCATCATTCCGGCTATCGCAAATCTTACGCCCGCAAATAAAATTTGCGACCATATTTCACCGGATTCTATTTCAAATAAACTATATCCAATTTTAATGCAGGGAAATGCAGATCCCCACAAAAGGCAGCAAAACATTGCTACCAGAATCATTACAGCACTCATTTACTCTCTAAAATCCTCAATCTATTCAAACCTACCGGCCTACAGTCAACAACCATAACGCTTCAAGACATTCAAACCTACCGGCTTACAGTCAACAACCATAACACTTCAAGACATTCAAACCTACCGGCTTACAGTCAACAATCATAACACTTTAAAACATTCAAACTTACCGACTTACAGTCAACAATCATAACACTTCAAAACATTCAAACTTACTGGCTTACAGTCAACAACCATAACACTTCAAGATATTCAAACTTACCGGCTTACAGTCAACAACCATAACACTTCAAGACATTCAAACTTACCGGCTTACAGTCAAGCCTTGATTTCTTCGTATCTGCTATTTCCGACCGCGAGCTTCTCCTTAATTGAAAGGAAATCAAGCACGGTAGCTCCCGAATCCGCAAATGTATTGCCCGTTCCGAGATTTACACCGGCTTTCACTACATTTCCATAAAGGAGAAATGGCACGTACTCTCTGGTGTGGTCCGTCCCTTTGAATGTCGGATCGCAGCCGTGGTCAGCGGTAATCACAATCATATCTGCCGAGTATTCGCCCCTGTAGGAACCAAGCTTCTCAATCAGCTCGCCGAGACGCTTGTCAAACCGCTCGAGCCCACGCGCATAACCTTCCACATCGCGGCGATGACCCCAGGTCGAATCAAACTCCACAAGATTTGTAAAAATCAAGCCGTCCTTCACCTTGTCGAGTGCCTCAAGAGTCTTGTCCATACCGTCCTCATTGTCCTTCGTATGCACAGCCTCGGTAATTCCGACCCCTGCAAATATATCTTCAATCTTGCCAACCGCATAAACGCTCTGCCCACTATCCTTGATAATATTCAGCATGTTGTAATCATCAGGCTTCCTGGAAAAATCCCTGCGATTCGCCGTACGCACGTACTTTTCGCCATCATGCACATAAGGACGCGCAATGACACGCGCTACATTATGCTCGCCAATGAGTATTTCACGGGCGATACGACACATCCTGTAAAGCTCCTCCGGCGGGTAAATACTTTCATCACAGGCAATCTGGAACACACTGTCCGCAGATGTATAAACTATCGGCTTTCCGGTAGCTTTCATCTCGTCTCCAAGCTGATTTATAATTGTAGTTCCCGAGGCAACTCCATTGTAAAGAATCCCCGGAACCCCTGTTTTCCCGATAAATGTATCGATTATGTCCTTAGGAAATCCGTCCGGATACGTCGGAAAACGCTCAGGCGTGTGAATACCGGCCATCTCCCAATGTCCGATGGTTGTATCCTTACCTGCACTAAGCTCCCGAAGCCTGCCGTACGCCCCTTTCGGAGAATCCACCGGCTTTACACCAACCATTCCATCTATATTTCCATAACCGATACTTCTCAAATTATCTATTTTAAGGTCAGGGTAATGCTCCATAATATGGCCGATTGTATTGCTTCCTTCGTCACCAAAATCGGTTGCATCCGGCGCCTCACCCATTCCTACACTATCTAAAACAATCCATATAACTCTGCTCATTTTTGTCGCTCCTTATGTCTAAGCTGCTTATTTACCCAATATCTTATTAACCACAATCATATCGGCCGGGAGCCAATCAACTGCATTGGGCAGGTTTTCATCAATCTCAAGCCATTTTGCCGCTTCATGCTCAAGTAAAGTAAGCTCGCCATTTAGAACCTCGCACCAATAAACATGCATGGTTATATGAAATGTAGGATAATCCGTATCTACTGTCACTATATGTTCACCAACTTCTATATCAGTAGCGAGCTCTTCCTTGATTTCTCTAACCAGGGCATCCTCCGGTTTCTCGCCTTCTTCGAGCTTCCCACCCGGAAACTCCCATTTATCCTTAAATTCACCGTATCCACGTTGTGTAGCAAATATCCTGTTATCATGGCGAATCACAGCCGCCACAACCTCTATATGTCTCAATTTAGTAACCTCGTTTCTGCTTTCTTCTTATGTTTTTCTTTATAAATTATAAATGTGGATATAACCGGTAAATATATGGTCTTTTACTGTTATCAATCGTTAGATATCCATCATTTGCCAGCTTGTTCAACGCTCTTCCGGTACTACTATAAGATAGCTTTGTAATCTTCATAGCATTGGAAACTGTAATCTCAGCTTTTAATCCAACCTTATTCATCTTATCCAAAATCTTCTTTTGTGGCTCAGTTAATATATTATCGGCGAGCGCTGTATCTGTCATAGACTCTTCAAAAATCCCAAACATATAATCTACAAATGGCGAAATATCAATCCATTTTTCTTTCTTTTTTTTGTCTATTACTTTTTCACAATCGGAAATCACTTTATAATATCCCGTAATATCCCTATTAATTGCGGTTGCCATCGCAATTGACTTTATTTTTTCAAAACCGTCAAAATACAACTGCGAACTATTGATGGTTCGGGCAGTCCTTCCATTTCCATCGCAAAACGGATGAACATATATAAAATAAAAATGGAAAACAAAACTCTTTATCAGTGGATCTAATTTTGTATCATTCACAAATGCAAACAAAGAATCCATCATCTTTTGAATATCACTAACCTTTGCCGGAGTATGGATTACCTGATTTGCATTTCCGACATATACCATTCCATTTCTGTAAAATGTACCGGCAGATTTTTCATTATCGAATACATTTTCCACAATTATATCCCAAAGTTCTCTAATGTTATTTCCGTCAATTTTATGCTCATATGCATACATACATCCTTTAAATGTATTGGCAACCATAATTTCGTCTTTGGTTTCAGGCGCCTGAAGACAATGCTGCATCCTCTCAACTGTTGTTCTTGCCCCTTCAATTGTCGCCGAGGCATGGGCATCCAGCAAAATAACCGAAGAAACCCTTTGGCTGGCGGGAACATTTATATATATTTCCTTCAACTCATTAACACGGATATTTAAATATTCAATTCCTGTTAAATATAATTTTTCACCATTTAACCCCTGAAGAGGTAATTTTATTCTGTCTTTTAAACGCTTTTCTTTTTCAGCTTCAGCTTCTTTAATTCCGGCTTTTATTCGATAATCAAGTTTTTCAAGCGTATCCATATTTACCTCCGTTTATTATTTCAAATCCACACAACTTCACGCAAATCCATTCATTAATCCGTATTGATTGCCTTCACGCAAATCCCATCATTCCTCCGTATAGATTGCCCGCACGCAGTTGCGTCCGTCTTCCTTCGCCTTATATAAAGCCTTATCCATTCTTTCAAATGCATCTTCCACAGTATCATCAAATTCCATCTTGGTAATTCCGATACTGCAGGTCACTTTACCAACCTCCGGAAAATCATATTCCTCTATATGCTTTCTCAAGCCTTCCGCTATCTCG
>JAILOA010000373.1 GCA_024691065.1 Lachnospiraceae bacterium
AAAAAAAATCTCAACAAATCCCCCCAAGTGTTACGCATTTGTAACACATCATGTTGTAAAATGTAATCGTTAAATGTGTAGAAGACCTAATTTACAATAATTATTAGCTATCTACAAAAATATATGTTAAAATGTTACATAAGCATTATGTGATTAAGGAGGATATTAGCAATGAGAGAGAGTGATATCAACGAAATTAATACAAGCGGTAATCAGCATGTAGATCCTGCAAATAACGGGGCCGGAGCGGGTTTGGCCGATAATTTAAGTAGCAATCCTGCAAATAACGGGGCCGGAGCGGGTTTGGCCGATAATTTAAGTAACAATCCTGCCAGGATTCGTAAAGTCAGTGATATAGACGAAATCAAGGATATCGGATTAACAGGTTCTTATGAGGAACAGGCAAATATGATGCAGGATATCTATGATAATTTGGATACTCCTGAAGAAAAATTAGAATTTCTCGTGAATTCACAAAAATATTTATATATGACTTCTGTTTATGAATCAGGTAATTATAGATTTGAAGGTCTTTCTACAGTGCTCAGAAATAAAATAGATTCATTAAGAGATGACTTTGAAAACAACTATATAAAAAATGCGTATGAGGAAGATTTAAGTTCTTATTTGGATAAATGTAATGAAATGTCAGTAAAAAATAAAGCTAAAATTTCATATGAATATAAAAAATATTTAAAACAAATACCTGAAAATGATAAAAACCGAGAAAAGAAAGCTCTTTATCTGGCAAGAACTAATCCTGAAAATGGCACATCAAGTACAAGTATCACTGATATGGAAGGATGCGTAAGAAGTGAGTATGATAGTTCAAAACTTGTTCTTAAAGATATAGATTTAAAAAGCAATACAAAGATGTCTGACATTGCCGGTATTATTGGATGTACCGATGAAAAGGAAAAAAAAGATTTTTATAAAAGATATGATGCCGAAGCCGGAGATAATGCCATAGAAACATTTAGAAAAAAATATGTAAAAGACGCTTTGAAATTAAACAATAATGGTGAAAATGATGAAAATGCGATAGAAAAATACAAAAAATCTTTTAACGGAAAAACCAAAGGAGTAAATACTTCAGCCGGTACTGTACTTCGTGAAAAAAAATATTATCACGCTTTACATACACAAAATAACTATGTTAAAAATCTGTTTTTTAATGAAGAACAGAAAAAAGATTTTACCTTTATTGTAGAAGAGACTACACAAGAATTATCAACAGGCGGAATTAAAGATTGGATTAAAACCAAAGGCGAGGAAATATTTGAAGCCCGCAGAAAATCGGACTTAATTTCTTTTGTTAACTATTATGATAAAAAATATGTTAAAAGCTTACAACGTAAAAAAGATTACATTAATTTAGAAAGAGAATCCAAAAATCGAATTAAAAAAGCCACCTCGGATTCCTATGATTGGGTTGTTGAGGATTGGTATGATGATAATGGTAATAGAGCAATTCAAACCGGTAGTGATCAGCAAATAAAAGAATTTAAATATGATATAAGGGCTGATTTAAAAGCAGAAATAGTTGATGAAAGAGAATTAGAAACTTTTCATTTCAATGACAGTAGTTTAAAGGAAGGAGCGGAGCAGGTTGATAAAAACTCCAGGGAAACTACAATATTAAGTGTTTTCCAGATTTGGGCTTTAGGAACTCATGAAAATATAAAAGTAAGTGATATTAAAAATCTTACAGACAATCAGGCTTTGCTGGATGAATTTTCTGATTATTGCAAGGCTCATCCTACCTGTGGGGCAAAAGATAAAGAAACTTATGAAGAGTCAATAAAGTCATGGTGTGATTTATTTGAAAAAGCTACCGATAAGATAAAGAAATATAAGATTCCAAAGGTAAATTATGACAACGAAGAAGAATTGAAAACTGTTCTTTCGGAGATACAATATGTATGTGTATTACTTCAGGACTTTAGCCAGGAAATTCCGACAATTTTCAAAGAAAAATTTAATGTCGATGGAAAAATAATTGCCGAGAATTATATGGGTGAAGATAAATGGAATAGCATGAGAAATACATTGATAAGAGCGGGAAATTTCCTTTCATTGCCTTACGATGCATATTTTAAAGATTATATTTTTGAAACGGGCGGTACTGCATTTTCAAGCGCATTCTCTATGGCAACCGATAGAGTCTTAGCTAATGAATTGCTAAATAAAAATGCGGGAAAGTCTTTTGAAACCATTACTAAAAATTACGGAGACGGTAATGAAACACATCCTTATGTTGCAATGTTTTCCCAGGAAACAGTTGATGGAGATGGGGATATAACGAAGACTTATGCTGAATTATACAATGGTTGGAGTGAATTCAAAAAAAAGGATCCTATAAAATATCTTAATGGAAAAGATAAAAAAACATTTAAGAAAAAAATTAAAAAATATGTTTCTGTTTTAGAAGAAAAAGGCAGAAAAGCTATAGAGAAGGATTGTATTGACAATCTTAGTTACGGATTTTTGAAAGATTTGAAGATGGATATATTAAAGGATTCTCTTAGTAATCTTTCGGACAATCCTGACGACGTTGTAAACTTTTTAAAAAGCGACCAATTATTGAATAATGCCGGATTAACAAATATGTCACTAATCGGTAATGTGATGAATAAGATGTTTAACGAGAGCTACCGTTGCCTGATTAATACTGTAGGGTTAACCACTAACGATTTATTTACAATAGATGGTAAGACCTTTAAGGAATTATGGGGAGATAAGTATAAAAATGTTACTGATGAATCTCTCAGAAATCGTTGCTATCAGGTGGAGATGCTTAAGAAAATTGCCGAGGGAAATTGTGAGGTAAGAGTGAAGCTTCTTGGTTTTGATAAGAATAACAAGTTAGGCATTAAGGGAGATATGATTGTTCATGCTCAGCCTGAAAGAATCAGAAAAATTAAGCACAATATGGATATTTACAATGCCGGTGTTAACGATATTCTAAGGCAGCTGAAAGATGTGCAAGGCAATCTTCTTAATACGCATCCGGATTTTGATAGTAAAGACATCAAGGACCTTAGAGAAGAAATAGGAACTGTTGGTACCAAGTTATTCCAAAATTTTGAAAAAGAACTGAATGAAACTATTAAAGTTTTAGGATCAAATAATAGTGATATAAATAATCCTAAAAATATTAAGGAGCAGTTAAATAAATTGAGTGTTGCGGCAAATACATATTATAGCAAGAGACGTAATTATGTATTTAAAAAGCAAAATGAAGCCGGACAGGAAAGATTTGATGCATCAAAAAGGACAAAAACCTTAGTTAATGATATTGTAAGAAATATATCCATACTTCGTCAGGGAATTGATGAAAACATTATTTGTGCTCCGGGAAGCAGTTTTGAAGATGCATCCGTTGTTAATATAGGAATTACGTTAAAGAATCTTGAGGATCCGGAAATTGATATTTATGGAATCAAAGATGTTAAGACACCTGAAGAAGACGAAGGAGCCACACTTTATAACTACCGTGTGACTATTGGAAATAAATTAGTTGAAAAATTCAAAAATATCGATAAGGATTTTAATAAGATTATTAACGATGATGGAAAATTAGAACCTTACGATGCTGCACTTGCTTATTATGCAAAGGAATATATCGATAAAGTGCAGGAAATCGGGATGAATGATGATAAATTTGCATCAATTAATCAGAAACTTGAAAATGCATTTAATGACGGATCTTTTAAGAAGGATGCCGAGAGACTTTCAAAGAGTCCTGTATTTAAGGAGTTTTTGAAGAAGAATAAGAAGTTTGATTACAGGACTTGGAAAAATCATGAGAAAGAATGCTCAGCACTTCTTGCTACTTACAAAAATGATCTCGAATCAATTACAAAGCGTGATGAAATTGAAGTTGCAGGAAATATGCCAAGGTTCAGAGCAAATCCTGACTTGGGAGTTGCAGATGCCGGGGCAGGGGCAGTCAACGCAGAAGCAGGAGCTGCCAACGCAGAAGCAGGAGCCAACAATGCTGTAGCAGCTGATCCAAATGCAATTGCAAAATATATTCTTACAGGAGATGCTCATGGTAAAGTAGTGCCTGACAAGGAGATGACTGTTGAGAAGAGATATGAGCGCCTTGGTAATTATATGTCCAAAAAGATTCTTACCGAAAAAGCCAGCAAGTCTATGATAGATGCAATGGTTGAAGGAAAGCTCGAGTATGAAGATGTTCTTAAAACTGTTGTAGATGCATTAAAACAGAATAAGATATTTAAGAAGGGCCAGTACAACGAACAGAAGCTCAGTGAGATGATTCAAAATGGAGACTTAAGAAAGATGGTTATCGATTCGGTTGTAAAGCAGGCTCAGAACAGTGCTAAGAATGTGAAAGTTGCTGCACAGAAGGATTTGGCACAGCCAAAGCTTCCAAATACAAACGCACAGCCGGCAAAGCAGCAGGGACCGGGAATGCATGCATAATATAGACCGGGTAGCTTGTCCGGTGGGAATCCGGAAGCTTGTTAAGTGGGAATCCGGAAGAAGCTTGTATATTTAGTCAAACCATGTAAGAAAATAAAAAAACGGCGGGATTAGCGAAAATAGCAAATCCCGCCGTTTTTCTGGGCTCCTGCGCCCCGGTAATTATATTATCTCAGTGTCATTTTATAGACCACCGGTGTGTCACTGTCTACAAATGGTGCGTGAATTGTCATCTTGTCGTCATCTCTTGTAAATTCAGGCTTTTCGTCATAGCCGAGAACAGAGAAATCTTCAATGATTCCATGGAAATCCTTGCTCTTTTCGCCCATGTTTTTAACAATTACATCCTCGCCATGCTGTTGCATAGGAATGATGTAGATGAAATTCCTCTTGCAGGTGAATCTGATGTCGGATGAATCAAAATCTTTTCTGCCCTGCTCGGAGAACATACCTTCAACAACCTCGGTATTTCCTTCTGCCTGGACTCTCCAAGGGTGGGTATCGTAAATGGCCTCGCCGTTAACATCCATCCATGCGCCGATTTCTTCGAGAAGCTTGATTTCTTCGTCGCAGATGGTACCGTCGGACTTAGGACCTACATTCAAAAGCAGGCATCCGTTTTTGCTGACAATGTCAACGAGATCCTGAAGGATGTGGGTTACATTTTTGAATTCATTCTGGGCTGTATAGCACCAGGAGTTAAAAGCCATAGAGGTGTCTGCCTGCCATGGGAATGGCTTAGCATCGGAGAAGTGTCCGCGTTCCATATCGAGAATGCCGGTGCCAAGCATCATAGCATCGTGCTTGTATGAAATGCCGACTTTCATACCCCATTCTTCGGCTCTGTTATAATAATATGCGATGAACTTCATTAAATAAGGCTTAACTGACTCATGCTGAATCCACCAGTCGAAGTAAACCATTGAAGGACGATATTTCTCAACGAGCTCAACATTTCTTGCGAGCCAGTCCTCAAGGAAGTCGGCAGGTGGTGCCGGGCTGAACATATCCATATCGCCGGCCTCCGGAATTGATGGATAGTAGTAGTCTCCGAGCTTCATAGGGTCCTTTACATCGCTGTCAAAATTCTTTCCGTGTGAGAAGAAAAATGCATGCTCAACCCTGTGATTTGACTCGCAGAAAATCATATCATTCTTGAGAATTTCTTCCTTAAGCTCACCGAGCACATCCCTGTGCATAGCCATATTTTTGGAATTATATTCACTGATTTCGGAATCATACATCTGGAAACCGTCATGGTGCTCCGCAACAGGCATAACATAACGCGCTCCGGCTTTCTTAAACAGTCTCACCCATTCTGCAGGATCAAAATTAGGCGCCGTAAACATTGGAATAAAATCCTTGTAGCCAAATTTTGTATGCTCGCCGTAGGTGTCTCTGTGGTGCTGCCATTCATCCATTGACTGGATATACATATTTCTCGAATACCATTCATTTCTGAAGGCAGGTATGCTGAAAAGTCCCCAGTGAATAAATATTCCGAACTTCGCATTTGTAAACCATTTTGGGACTTCATAATCATCAAAGCTTGCCCAATCCGGTTTATATGGGCCTTTTGCAATCACTTCATCGGCAATTTTAAGATATTTTTCTTGAATTGTCATATTGATCTCCTTTTTATTTATTAAATTTTTTTACGTTCATTTTTTAAAATATAATTTCAAGAATTATCATAACATACTTTTTAGAAAAAAGCACCTATAAATCACAATTACTGACTGTTTTTTTGTTGACAGTATTTATTTTTGTTGGTATTCTTTTTTTAGAGTAACTGCTCGGAAAAAAATATCAAGAGGTGAAAACTATGGACGAAGAGAGACAAGAAAATGGTTTTGAAAACCAGGATGATGTGGTGGAAGAAATTGAAACAGTAACAGATGGTGAGGTTGATGTTGTTGCTGATGCAGAGGCGAAAACAGATGACGTTGCCGAAGAAGATGCAACAGACAAGGCCGCCGAAGAAGATGCAACAGACAAGGCCGCCGAAGAAGATGCAACAGATAAGGCCGCCAAAGAAGATGCAACAGACAAGGCCGCCGAAGAAGATGCAACAGACAAGGCCGCCGAAGAAGATGCAACAGACAAGGCCACCGAAGAAGATGCAACAGACAAGGCCACCGAAGAAGATGCAACAGACAAGGCCGCCGAAGAAGATGCAACAGACAAGGCCGCCGGAGGTAAGCGTAACTTTGCAGAAGATACTGCTAAAACCGTAAAAAATGAAGCTGAGAAAATTCTGGCCCAAATTAAAAAGCTGGTTAAGGAAGGCAACGTTACATTTATCCGTATTAAGAAAGGTGAT
>JAILOA010000389.1 GCA_024691065.1 Lachnospiraceae bacterium
ACTACATTTTAAACTGCTAAGATATGTTTTGAAGGTGGAACATATCGGCAGAGCCCTTGATTTTTGTGTGTTTAAGGGTGTTTCACAAACTTCACAAAAATATCATAAAAAACTTTTGCTATTGGTAAACTGTGCCTTAACCATTCGGTGTTAGATCGTATTGATTTAGAAATCGAATTGTGTTAAAATATTTGTAAGCGGTAGTAGGACATAATTAAAAGAATGAGGCGATAAATGAAATGAGAAAAGTTGCGATTTATGTTAGGGTTTCAACCGAGCATGAAGCTCAACTAGCTGCCTTAGAGAATCAGGTTCAGTATTATGACAATCTCCTAAAGCAACATAAGGATTGGGAATTGTATGACCGATATATCGACGAAGGAATAACAGGAACTTCTACGAAGAAGAGAAAGAACTTCATGAGGATGATTGAAGATGCCAAAGACGGATGCTTTGATCTGTACTTAGATGGTATTGGTACAAGGCAGATTCAATATGAGCTTGAGAAAAGAGGTCGAAAGACTGCGACCGGATTAACTAAATGGAGTGCCCCTACAATAAGTAGGATATTAAGGAATCCGTTTTATTCCGGTGTTATTGTATATAGAAAGCAATATGTACCTGATTATTTGGAGCAGAAGAAGATTAATAATCACGGTGATGTTGAAAAGATTGTAGTAGAAGGTACGCATGAACCGATTATTTCAAAGGAAGATTTTGAGAAGGTTGGAAAAAAGCTTGATTCAAGAAGCGTACAAGCTACTAAGAATGCCAGGAGAAGCATTTATCCACCACAGGATATATGGAACAAGAAGCTTGAATGCTCTTGTGGAGACCATTTCAACAGAAAAGTATGGTCTAAGGATAAAGAAGGAAACAGGAAATTCAGTTATCAATGTCACTCGCAAGTTGTAACCGGAACAGTTAAGTCCAGACAACGAAGGGGACTAAGCATAGAAGGCATTTGTGCTCAGCCAATGATTCAAGAGTGGAAACTCAGATTGATGGCACAAGTAATATTTGATACTCTGTGGCAAGATAAACACGTTGTTATAGAAATTGCTAATTCATTATTGGAGCAGGCGGTTAACGAAGCAATTGTTGTTGATCATACAGAGGAAGTATTTAGTATTAACAAAAAGATGCTTCAGATTCAGAATAAAGTTGAGAGACTTATTCAGATGAGATTAGATGGAGAGCTTAGTCCGGAAGAGTATAAGAAGATTCGTAAGGATCTGGATGCTCAGATGGATAAACTTGAAACCAGACTTAAGAGTATCAATTCTGAAGAAGAGACCGGAGAGGATGATGTAAGTAAAAAGGTTAAAGGACTACAAGATGCATTGGAGACCAGGTTCGACTTTAAGCGGTATGAGATTCCTGATAGTGTTATAGATGCATTTGTAGATAAGATTAAGGTCCAGGATGATTAATTCATTTGGAAGCTTAATTTCACAACGGAAGAAGTAAAATGTCTAGTCGAGGGTAATAAAAACAACCCTGGCGTAAAAACAAATCTTCCTTCTAACCTTGATTGCAGTGCAGAGTGCTTGATGTTAAGGTAGAGGAAATATGTGGTAAGCTTCCATTTCATCAGTCAAAAGATGGGACAATGTTTTTAACTAAGGGTTTAAAGGAATCTTGTTGTTTCTGTGGATGTAAAAACCTGATAGAAGTAGTTCAAGGTGAAGTTTTTATTCCTAGTAAAAAAGCTTCAGCCATTCCTTTATATCATTTGATTTGTAGCGAATGTGGTAATGTAGTAAGAAGTTTTGTGAAAGAACAAAGTAAGTTAAAAATAAGAGAAGCTTCCCTCAAAAGAGGGGAGCATACTCCAAAAAACTAATAGCATATTTGTTTATGTAATGGTATAATTTAATTTGTTACTATTAAATTAAATTTAAGTTTTTGATATATCATTTGTTCGAGGTGTAAAATGAAAAATAGTAGGCAGTGTCCCAAATGTGGCGGAAACAATATTGTAGTAATACAAAATGATGGTCATCCTGATGGAACCTATGGCAATAATATAAT
>JAILOA010000407.1 GCA_024691065.1 Lachnospiraceae bacterium
GGTTAAGAATTTTTATGAGCCGGACGAGGCATGTCAGGAAATCAAAATCAAAAGATTTGTTGCTGACATCCTAAGGGACGGTGAGGTTATAGAAATTCAGACGCGTGCATTTAATAATTTACGGAAAAAGCTTGATGCATTTTTGCCGGATTATCCTGTGACTGTGGTGCATCCGATTATATATCAAAAGAATATTCATTACATCGAGCGCGAGAGCGGTGAGATCGTGGAGGTCAGGAAATCACCGAAAAAAGGAACCGCATTCGATGCATTCAGGGAAATTTATAAAATCAAAATGTATCTTAAAAATGAGAATCTTTCAATAGTGCTTCTCTTTGTGAACGCCGAGGAATACAGGCTTTTAAACAAGAATCCCAAATATAAAAAGACACGAACGGAGCGGTATGACCGCATTCCGACAGGTCTTGTAGGTGAGATGTTGTTAAAATCCCCGGAGGATTATGCATCGATTTTGCCGGAAAATCTTCCGGAAGAATTTACCGTGAGGCAGCTTTCAAAATGTGCACATATAACCCGTGGTACAGCGGGAATTGTTGCAAATGTAATGTGCGATATGGGTGCCATCGAGCACATTTCCAATAAAGGGAAAGCATATATTTACAGACGGAAAGCATGAAAAACAACACTTCCATACATATACATTTCGTGAATGCAAGGGAAAGCATATATTTACAGACTGAAAGCATGAAAAACAACACTTCCATGTATACACATTTCGTGAATGCAAGGGAAAGCATATATTTACAGACGGAAAGCATGAAAAACAACACTTCTATACATATACATTTCGTGAATGCAAGGGAAAGCATATATTTATAAAAGAAAAGCATAGGAAAACCCCGCTTAGATGCATAGCATCCGGAGCGGGGCTTTTAAATTACAAATAATTAAATCAAGATTAATCAACCTGAAATCAATTTATAAAATCAATCAAATCAAAATTACTCAAATTTAAAACAATTAAATCAAAATCATTCAATTTAAATCAATCAAATCAAAATCGCTTAAATTAAAATCAATCAAATCAAAATCACTCAAATTTAAAAATTAAAACAAAATCAGGTCACCGACCCATACAAACCGCGTAACTCTTCAGGTATATGATCATCGGTGGTATCAACATTACGGGCGTTGTTTGTAACCTTTACATTACTACCGATGTTCTGGCTTACATAAGTCATATTATCATAGCTGTCGGTGCTCGCAAATGCGTGACTGCTGGTCATGGTAAGAGCCTCTGTCAGTTCATTATAAACTGTACCAAGATTTATGGCAGCCGAGGCTTCTTCCGGATTACTAGAATCCATATAAGATGAGTCTTCGTCAATAACTGAAGCACTGCCTTTATAATCGGCAGATTTTATAATGCCATCATCCGAAATGTAATCCGGATTCACGGTGGTCGCCTCATTATAATTTTGAATTCTTTCATTAATCGAAAGCATTTTACTATCCAGAAATGCAATAATATTCGCGCATTCCGTAAGTTCCTCGCGAATAGTTTCGGGAGCTTTTCCGTAAAATTTATAATACATTTTATGTTCGAGACTTGCCCAAAAGTCCATCGCTATGGTTCTGATCTGAATCTCAACTTTGGTGTCGATACAGTCATTCGAAAGAAAAATCGGAATACTGACTATCATATGATAGCTCCTGTATCCATTAGGTTTCGGGTTAGCGATATAGTCCTTTATTCTAAGCACGGTGACGTCATTTTGCTTCATGATGGCATCCGCAATCTGGTAAATATCAGAGGTAAAAGAGCAAATAATACGGACTCCGGCAACATCATTCACATATTTAACGATGTTCTCAACGGTGAGCTCCATATTTTTCTTTCTGATTTTACGTGCAATGCTTTCGCCTGATTTTATACGTGACGAAATGTGCTCGATTGGATTGTATTTTTTGGAAAGCTTGAATTCGTTGTTCAAAATCTCAAGCTTTGTGGTTATTTCCTTAAGTACCGAATCGTACAGAAGGAGTGCCCGATTCCATTCCTCTTCTTCATTGTAATATAATAAATCGTCCATTAAAATTTCCTCAAATTATAAGTTCCTTCCATTCCATCCCCAATCATTTGTAGGATGATAAGATACATAAACCTTGTTTGAAGGGATGTCCAACTCTCTTTCAAACAAGTCGCAAATCTGTCCGGTTAATGCTTCATAAGCAGAAGAGCCGGCATCGCCGAAGAGACTTACATTTACATAAGCTCCTTTGTCAAGCTTCTCACCGCCGAGCCAAAGGTCGTAATCATCATCGATACCAACCATAAGCCAGGTTTCGGACTTGTGAAGTGTAGTAATATAATTTCCGAGAGCCTGCTTTAAAACTTCCTTCTTCTCATCGGAAACAGGTACTGTAATTTTAGAATCTATAAATGGCATTTTAAAATCCTCCTATAAAATAAAATTATTAATTAAAACAATTAAAAAGTAACGTTTGTATTTTGTTTTGGGACTCTTTGTAAATAACCCTCTGCATTAATAAGCAAGGAGCAGAGAGGATTAAAGAATGTCCGTTTTACTAATAACAGTAGATTTCCTATTTGAATTATCCTGATAAAAAATATACTGTATATCCCCGCAAAACAACCTACTTAAACGATTAACCTGCTTAAAATTGTACAATAAATCGAAAATATAGTCAACGCTTTCTCCTATTTGTCAAACTTTTTTCACAAATGTTTATAGTTATTATCGGTTAAATCAGTTTAGATGAAATAACAAATTTTGATTGTGTTAAAAAGTGCGACATAGAATCAAAATTTAAAAATATTCCGACTAAAATTTTTTGTCGTTTGCAATTAATCTATCAAATCATTCTGGAATCTTGACAAATGTTCATACGGTAAAATCTGTCTTCCACGGAAGAGACCACAGCCATCATTTATCAATTGATTATTAAATGCCTTGAACATATTTACGTTAACGGCCGATAAATCAAGCTCCTGCAGTTTTGTGAAGCGCTCATACGCCTCATCAAAATACCTGCACTCTCCGACAGGGATAATGTCACGCCTGGATCTGCTTTCCTCCTGCTGCCTTTCATATCCAAAATGATTTGCCGAGCCGATTTCCGCAAGGTCGTCCATATCCTTGGTTCTAAGTTGCACCTCCGAGTAGCACCTCGCTACATTATCATAAAAAGTAATATGTAGAGACTTATATCCAAAACTACGTGGACAGGCAACATAATCTCTGTAATACATACGATTATTATTTGAAAGCAGGCTGTTACTGCTCCTTATTTCCATTCCCGAAAGCTCAGCCGTGAAGCCACGCTGCTCCAAAAATTCGGGCATTACATTTGCAATTTCATAAAGGTATTTAAGCTCCTGTTCTTCCAAATCCATCCCCTCTTTTACGTGGCACTGGGGAAGCGAAAGTACAATCCTGTACGCAATCAGATCCCTGAAACAAATCAAATTACTCTTGATTTCGGCCTCGCTCGGATAGCAATGATGTTTTTGATAATATTCATAGATATATTCGAGTATGTACCCGTTAAATTTTCCTTCCGCACGAATCAGAGACTTAATACGTCCCTTAAATGTAAAGGCGAGAAACGGGTATTCCTGTGTCATATATTTATAAAATTCTTTTATACGTTGAGACTGGGAAGTAAGGAAGTCGTTGTGTTCGAGTAATTCTATGAGCTGTATGAGAAAATTGCAATGAGCCATATCAATTGGGTTATTATCTTTAATTGCGGACTGTTTCAAATCCTTGGAATATTGGTGCAGAATCTTAAGCACCGTATCCCCCGAAAACAGGTAATCATTTAATGTAACCATATAAACCTCCGTGGAAATAATTCTTAAGTAGAATGATTTAATATAAAGAAAAAAATGTCCTCTTTACCTTGGGGTCAAATTTAATTTCAAAATTATAGCACATAAGGGAAGAAGTATACAATGATAAATATAGTGTTTTGCTGTTTTGCAGCAATAAATTGTTTATGACAAAATTCAAACCGTTTATGTATAATTATATTTATAATAGAGCATTTCTAATATTTCTTATGAGTTAGAAAGATGATGGAAAGGTTAAGACTGCAGCAAAAGAAGAATCATATGTATCTCAAGCCCAATTTGTCAGAATGATGAGAGTTGTAATATAGTTGAGTGTGTTGAGATTAACGGAAAGGTCAGGATTGTGGAAACAGAAGAATCATTGGGTAAAAATTGAATAAAATCTTTACAAAAGCACATATATTTATTACAATATAGTTAACTCGATTGTAACCGAGTCGGAAGGAGCCGAATAAAATGATTTTTTTTGGAAGAATAAAACAACTGGAAAAAATTAAAAAGGAAATGCTTTCAGACGAGATGCGGATGACTTTAATATATGGAAGACGAAGAGTAGGAAAAAGTGAGCTTATAAAGCAAGCAATTAAAGAATCAGGCGTCAAAAGTTTCTATTATGAGTGCAAGCAAGTGACAGAAAAGAGTAACGTTCAAAGTATGTGTCAGGTTATATCGGAAGTGCAGAACTTGCCTAAATTAGGGTATACCAATATTGAAGATCTATTTAATTATGTATTTTCAACTGCAATGAAGGAAAACATAGTATTTGTTTTAGATGAATATCCTTATCTCAGAGAAAATGTAAAAGGTCTGGATAGTATTCTTCAATCACTTATTGATAAGTACAGGGAAAAATCAAAGTTAAAACTAGTAATCCTGGGTTCATATGTAGATGTTATGAAGTCACTATTGGGACACTCTAATCCTTTGTTTGGAAGAGTTGATTTGGTCATTGATCTTAAACAAATGGATTATTATGAGTCGGCTATGTTTTATCCTAATCTTTCTGACGAGGATAAGGTTAGGATTTATTCTGTTTTTGGGGGAATTCCATATTACAACAGGCTCATTGATGATAAGAAGACTGTAAAAGAAAATATAATAGATTTAATTGCTTCACCGGGAGCCAGATTAGAAAATGAAGTTTCTATGTACCTAAGCGCTGAAATATCTAAGATAGTTAATGCAAATGAGGTGTTTGAAGCACTTGCCAGGGGTTTTACAAAGTACAGCGATATATTGTCACAATCACATGTATCAAGTGGACCTACGCTTGTAGATGTACTTGAAAAACTGATAAAAATGGAAGTGGTAGAAAAGAAAGCTCCTATAAATGATGAGGGTAATAAAAAGAAAATGGGATATTATATATGTGACAATCTTTCTCTTTTTTATTATCGATATATTTTTAAATATTCATCCCAGTTGGAGATTATGGACCCGGATGTATTTTATGAAAAATATATCAACCCTGACTTTGAAGAATATTATGTTCCACATAAGTTCGAAGAAATCTGCAGACAATACCTGGTCAGACAAAACAGGAGTGGAAAGATTGAGCCGGTATTAGAAAAAATCGGAAAATATTATTATGATGATCCAAAGACGCATACAAACGGAGAGTTTGATGTTGTTTCGATAGATGAAAGCGGATATGTTTTCTATGAGGTGAAATTCAGGAAAAGAAAGATATCAAAAGAAGTAGTAGATGAAGAAATACAGCAGGTAATGAATACAGGTCTTAATTGTTATAAATATGTTTTCTTCTCCAGATCCGGATTTAGTGTGAAAGAAACAGATGAAATCAGGCATATAGGACTTGACTGCTTGTATAAATAAGGTTTACCGTATGTAGTGTTGTAAACCTAAGTCAGAGTCATTGTTTTGTAATAATTCTATCCTTGCCAGTTAAGGGGTTTTAATGTAAAATGTATTCGGTGACTTAAGGGATTGACCGATGGATTTATATGGGTAGGTTTCAGTATTCATAAAATTTGATGTGGACCGATATAAGTAAAATGCCAAAATTTCCGGTAAAGATTTTCGGAATGGTCAACCTGAGTGATAAAACGTGAATCAGAAAAGGGGTATAACAGTGAAAATATTAGTGACAGGTGTCGCCGGCCAGTTGGGCCATGATGTTATGAATGAATTAAGTAAAAGAGGAATAGAAGGAGTTGGTTCCGATATAGCTCCTGAGTATGCGGGCATTCAGGATGGTAGTCCTGTAACCGGCATGCAATACATTCAGATGGATATTACTGATGAGGCTGCGGTGAGCTCTGTAATTGAGAGCGAAAAGCCGGATGCGGTAATCCACTGCGCGGCATGGACTGCGGTTGATGCGGCTGAGGACGAAGAGAATAAGGAAAAGGTTTATAATATTAATGTAAATGGTACGAAAAATATTGCGAATGCCTGCAAGAAGGTTGATGCAAAGATGATGTATATCAGTACCGATTATGTATTTGACGGACAGGGTGAGAAGCCTTGGGATCCGGATTGCAGGGATTACAAGCCTTTAAGCGTTTACGGTGATACCAAGCTCAAGGGTGAGACTGCAGTTGAGACAACCCTCGACAAGTTTTTCATAGTAAGAATTGCGTGGGTATTCGGTCTTAACGGAAATAACTTTATCAAGACAATGCTTAAGGTTGGCAAGACTCATGATGAGGTACGTGTGGTTTCGGATCAGATCGGAACGCCTACTTATACTTATGATTTGGCTCGTCTTCTTACAGATATGATTCAGACCGACAAATATGGTTATTATCATGCAACTAACGAGGGCGGATTTATTTCCTGGTTTGATTTCACAAATGAAATCTATAAGCAGGCCGGTTATACCACAAAGGTTACACCTGTAACAACCGAAGAATACGGCATTTCAAAGGCTGCAAGACCTTTTAACAGCAGACTTGACAAGAGTAAATTGTCAGCAAACGGCTTTGAGCCGCTTCCAACCTGGCAGGATGCCTTGGCAAGATACCTTAAGGAAATTGAGGGACAGATTTAATTCAAGAATGCCGAATGGGATAAAAAAGCTCGAGAAGGTTAAAGCTTGCGATGATAAAAGCTTGCGATGATAAAAGCTTGTCTTAGAACTATTAAATTAATAAAAACGAAGGAAAACAGTAAAAAATATTAATTAAATTACTTAAAAATCAAAAAATTAGGGAGATTAAAGATGGGAAAGTATTTCGGAACAGACGGATTTCGTGGTGAGGCAAATGTAAACTTAACCGCGGAGCATGCATTTAAAGTAGGAAGATTTTTAGGATGGTACTATGGTGAACTCAGAAGAAGGAATAATGATAACAACCGTCCTAAGATAGTTATAGGAAAGGATACAAGACGTTCAAGCTATATGTTTGAGTACAGCTTGGTTGGCGGAATCGTTGCTTCGGGAGCGGATGCTTATCTTCTTCATGTTACGACAACACCTTCGGTAGCATTCGTCACAAGGCTTGATGACTTCGATGCCGGAATCATGATTTCAGCCAGTCACAATCCTTATTATGATAATGGAATCAAGCTTCTCAATTCCAACGGTGAGAAGATGGATGAGGATACAATAGCACTTATAGAGGCTTATCTTGATGGAAATCTTCATGTGTTTGAGTCAAACTACCATGAGATTCCTTACGCAACTGCCGATAAAATCGGACGTACAGTCGATCATGTGTCAGGCAGAAACCGCTATATCGGTTATCTTATTTCGCTTGGAATTCATAGTTTTAAGGGTAAGAGAGTCGGCCTTGACTGTGCAAACGGTAGTGCATGGAATATCGCAAAGGCCGTATTTGACGCACTCGGTGCCAAGACATATGTTATAAATGCAGCGCCGGACGGATATAATATCAATGATAATGCGGGTTCTACCCATATTGAGAACCTTCAGAGATTTGTTATGGACAATTCGCTGGATGTCGGATTTGCTTATGATGGTGATGCGGATCGTTGCCTCTGCGTTGATGAAAAAGGAAATGTAGTCGATGGCGACGCCATACTTTACATTTGCGGAAAATATATGCAGGAAAATAACGCGCTTCCTCATAACACCGTCGTAACAACTGTTATGTCAAACTTCGGACTTTATAAGGCATTTGACAAGGCCGGCATTAATTATGCGAAGACCGCAGTTGGTGACAAGTATGTATATGAGTATATGAATAAAAATGCATGCTACCTCGGTGGTGAGCAGTCCGGTCATATCATTTTCTCAAAATATGCAACAACCGGTGATGGTATTCTTACAAGTATTAAGATGATGGAGGTTATGCTTGCGAAGGAACTTCCGCTCAGCGAGCTTGCAGCTCCGCTTAAGATTTATCCTCAGGTGCTTACAAATATCAGGGTTACGGATAAGACACTTGCTCAGAATGATCCGGATGTTCAGGCTAAGGTTAAGGAAGTTGAGGAAAAGCTTGGCGACACCGGAAGAATCCTTGTTCGTGAGTCCGGAACAGAGCCTCTTGTGCGTGTAATGGTTGAAGCCCAGAGCGAGGAAATGTGCAAAGAACTCGTGGACAGCGTAATTGATGTGATTAAGGACAAGGGTTACGCAGTGGAGTAAGCCTGAGTAGTCAAAAAACTTGTCACAGAGTAATCGAAATGATTAAGACAAGGGTTACACGGTGGAGTGAATTGAAAATTTGCTATCGTGCAATCGAAATGTTTTAAGACAAGGGTTACGAGGTGGAGTAAGGCTGATTAGTCAAAAAGCTTGTGACTCTGCAATCAAAGTGATTAAGACAAGAGTTACGAGGTGGAGTAAGGCTGATTAAAATAAATTTAGCAAAAATAGTTTAGTGGAATAAAAAATGAATAATAAAACTAACAATTCTAAGGGGTTGGGTGACTGCAAGGTCACCACGCCCCTTGTAGATTTTATAGAGAATTATATTGAAAAAAATCCTACCCGCCTGCATATGCCGGGACATAAAGGACGCGGATACTT
>JAILOA010000006.1 GCA_024691065.1 Lachnospiraceae bacterium
CTACTTTTCCGTAAATTAATAAAAGTATACCTAAAGATTAATTATGTTACATTTTGATTTTTAGATATTCAATAAATTTTACACTATAATAGCAATAAATTCAAGGTTTTATCTGATTATTGACAGAACCCTAATACCTAAGTATGAGGAAAACAGGGAGATTATAAACAGTAATTTGTTATAATATAATGATAAAAACGTGTTAACAAAAAATTTACAAAATGTTCATATTTGTATTGACATTTTTTATAAATTAATATAAAATGTTGCTATCGTTGGAAGAGGTTAGTTTTATTTAAAATATCGAATGATCGGAGCGTTCGATATTATTGTAGAGGTGGATTTATGAAAAAATTGAATAAGAAGGGTTTCTCATTAGTTGAGTTGATTATTGTTATTGCTATAATGGCGATATTAGTCGGAATTGTAGCAAGTCAGGTGGTGCCATATTTAGAGAAGTCAAGGAGAGGAAAGGATTTACAACAGTTAGAGGCTGTTAATACAGCTCTTGTTGCTTCGATATCTTCTTCGCCTAAGTCAGTTCCTTCGTTTCCAAGTAATTTAAATGAAGGGCTTAAGCTTTGTGCGCCGGATGACGGTGATCCGGATGGTGCTTCTTCCGGTTTGTCCGGTGATGATGCATATCCTGAGGGATGTGAGATAAGCAGGAATCTGTTTGGACTTATGGAACCGATAGACGGAATGCAGGTATATAATTACGAGTTCTTTTTGGATAAATGTATCAGATTTCAGGATCATATGAAGTCCAAAGCATATTGCGGTGTTTGGGCGGGAGATCCATATGAATCTGATCCTGAGAATAACAGAGGAGTAAATGATTGTTATATACGCGTATCTCACGATTCCAGTAAGGGGCTGAGTACAACTTTTATGGTTGGACGCAGGGATTTATGTGCCGAGTCATTCTAATGAATTACATAATCAGATAAAAGAGCTTATTTAAGCGTAGCGGTTTATGGACTGCTACGCTTTTTTTGTGTTAAAGTGACGGTATTATAATACAAAAAAGATATAAAACTAATTTTATCATTTTTTAATTATATTTATGAAATTTTTAAATTAGATATTTTTCTCTTGCTTTATAGCTAAAAAAACTATATAATGTAGAGGTTGTTGTGCATAAACTTTTCGAGACTTCTGAGAAGCATTTATTACATTTATATGATTTTTTATGATATTTATGTTTTATATTTTAAGATAATGAAAGTAAATGATATTTACGGATTTATCCTGCTTAAATTATGAATGTTTCTCAGTAGTTTCGAGGAGTGTACAATGTTTTTATTTAAAGCTGCCGGGATGGTAGCAGGAAAACAAGGCTGTTTTTGCATTTAAACGGCCTTATGTACGAAAGGAGAAATGCAATGTCATATAAGACATATTCTATGGAGCTTGCCGGTAGAACTCTTTCAGTGGATATAGGAAGAGTAGCAGCTCAGGCGAATGGTGCAGCCTTAATGCACTATGGTGATACTACAATCCTCACTACCGCAACGGCTTCCGATAAGCCACGTGAGGGTATCGATTTCTTCCCTCTTTCACTTGAATTTGAGGAGAAGATGTATTCTGTAGGTAAAATTCCGGGAGGATTTAATAAGAGAGAGGGTAAGGCTTCCGAAAATGCTGTTCTTACTGCACGTGTAATCGACAGACCTATGCGTCCTCTTTTCCCTAAGGATTATAGAAATGATTGTTCTATAAATAACCTTGTTCTTTCCGTAGATACTCAGTGCAGACCTGAGCTTCTTGCTATGCTTGGATCTTCAATCGCTGTCAGTATTTCGGATATCCCGTTTGATGGCCCATGTGCTACTACTCAGATGGGTCTTGTGAATGGCGAATTTATTATCAATCCAAGTCAGGAGGACTGGGATAACGGTGATTTACAGCTTACAGTAGCATCTACAGCAGAAAAGGTTATCATGATTGAAGCAGGAGCTAATGAGATTCCTGATGATGTTATGATTGATTGTATTTATAAATGTGATGATGTAAATAAGGAAATTATCGAATTCATCAATAAGATTGTTGCCGAGGTCGGTAAACCTAAGCATGAATATACAAGCTGTGCCATTCCTGAGGAAATGTTTGCTAAGATGAAGGAAATCGTTACTCCTGAAGAGATGGAAGTAGCTGTATTCTCAGATGATAAGCAGACAAGAGAAGCTAATATTGCTGCGGTTACGGAAAAGCTTGAAGAAGCATTTGCTGATAATGAGGAATGGCTTGAAATTTTAGGAGAGGCTGTATATCAGTATCAGAAGAAGACTGTAAGAAAGATGATTCTCAAGGATCATAAGCGTCCTGATGGTCGTGCAATCAACCAGATCAGACCACTTGCAGCTGAGGTTGATTTAATTCCTAGAGTTCATGGTTCCGCAATGTTCACACGTGGACAAACTCAGATTTGTGATATCGTAACACTTGCTCCGCTTTCAGAGAAGCAGAGAGTAGATGGTATCGATCCATTTGTAACAGAGAAGAGATATATGCACCATTATAACTTCCCTTCATACTCAGTAGGTGAGACAAAGCCTAGTCGTGGACCGGGAAGACGTGAAATCGGACATGGTGCTCTTGCAGAGAAGGCTCTTATGCCTGTAATTCCTTCAGAGGAGGAATTCCCATATACAATCCGTGCGGTTTCCGAAACATTTGAATCAAATGGTTCAACCTCACAGGCCAGCGTTTGTGCATCTTGTATGGCACTTATGGCAGCAGGTGTTCCTATTAAGAAGCCTGTAGCAGGTATTTCCTGTGGTCTTGTAACAGGTGAGACAGATGATGATTATCTTGTACTTACAGATATTCAGGGTCTTGAAGATTTCTTCGGAGATATGGACTTTAAGGTAGCCGGTACTCCTGATGGTATCACAGCTATTCAGATGGATATTAAGATTCACGGTCTTACACGTCCTATCGTTGAGGAAGCAATCAGACGTACACATGAAGCACGTGATTATATCTTAAATGAAGTAATGCTTAAATGTATCCCTGAACCTCGTAAAGAGCTTTCAGCTTACGCTCCTAAGATTAAGCAAATCTCAATCGATCCACAGAAGATCGGTGATGTTGTTGGTCAGCGTGGAAAGACTATAAATGCACTTATCGACAAAACAGGTGTTAAGATTGATATTAATGATGAGGGTATCGTATCTGTTTGCGGTGAGGACCTCAATATGATTAATGAAGCACTTCGTCTTATCGAAATCATTACAACCGATTTCCAGGAAGGAATGATTCTTGAAGGTGATGTTGTATCAATCAAGGAATTCGGTGCATTTGTTGAATTTGCTCCGGGTAAGGAAGGAATGGTTCACATTTCAAAGATTGCCAAGGAAAGAATCAATCATGTAGAGGATGTTCTTACTCTCGGAGATCATGTAAGAGTTAAGTGCTTAGGCAAGGATCGTATGGGTAGAATGAGCTTCTCTATTAAGGATGCTAACTAATTAGCTTTTAATTAAAGTTTTTTAATAAAAAAGGCTTGACTTAAATATATAATTTCTGTTAAACTATCAAAGTTGCATATTTTGTAACTAAAATTAAATAAGAGTGACATTCCGCTGTTATAAGGTAATCAAATAATCAGATACAATCTGAAGAAAATAGAAGAGGGATTTCCTGCACTACGTATTAAGAATGTCAGCAAAATCAAGGAGGAAATAATAATGAACGACATTATTAAAGCTATTGAAGATGCTCAGTTAAAGAGTGATATCACTGAGTTTAACGTTGGTGATACCGTTAAGGTTCATGCAAAGGTTATAGAAGGAACCAGAGAGCGTATTCAGGTATTCGAAGGAACAGTAATTAAGAGACAGAATGGTGGAGCTCGTGAGACATTTACCGTAAGAAAGCAGTCAAGCGGTATCGGTGTTGAAAAGACTTGGCCACTTCACTCACCAATCATTGATAAGATTGAAGTAGTTCGTAGAGGTAAAGCTAGACGTGCTAAGCTCTTCTATCTTCGTGATAGAGTTGGTAAGGCAGCTAAGGTTAAAGAATTAGTAAAATAATTATTAATACGTGAATTTACTTGCACCTGTTTGCTATTATGCATAAAAATGTAAAATATGCTATAGCAGGCAGGTGTTTGTTGTTAATAAGGAAAATCAAATGTCACATAGCTTGAATTTGTGATATGAGATAATTAAATGTCACGTGGCCTGCGGATTTGTGATATGAGATAATTAAATGTCACGCGGCCGGCGGATTTGTGATATGAGATAATTAAATGTCACGTAGCCGGCGGATTTGTGATATGAGATAATTAAATGTCACGTAGCCGGTGATATGAGATTATTTAATGTTACGAAACCAGAGCTTGTGATATATTTATATAATTTAAAAAGCCATACTTTCCAGAAGTATGATATACAGCGTACAAGTATAAAAAGTTAATAAAAATAGGAGGTCATATAATATGTGGTGTCCAAAATGTAAAAGTGAGTACCGTGAAGGAATTACAGAATGTAAAAGCTGCGGTGTGGCTCTTGTTGAAAATGAACCGATTGAAATGCTTGAGTTATGTGCTTTCAACGAAAAAGAGATAACTGAAAGAGTATATGAGAATCTTAAGGATTCCGAGTTGGATGATGTAAGAATGGAAGATAACGAAGACGGTACATTTTCAATATATGTACCTAAAACTCAGCAAAGAAAGGCAACCAAGCTTTTTGAAGCTATTATGGAAGCAATCACTGACGAGGAATACGAGAAGAGAAAAAATCAGGCTGCAGGCAAAAGTAAAAAGAAATCTTCCAATAAATCAGAAGAGGATCAGTATGATGATGCTGATGAGGACGATGAGGATGAAGATGAAGAGCAGGCCAGCTATGATTGGGATGCTGAAGATAAAAAGGATATAGATTCTATATTGGAAGATGAATCTTTTGAAGAAGAAGCAGGCAGATTTGTAACCGATGAAGATGATGATCCAAGTGCTATAGTATATGAGGCTTCTACTAAGTATGATACTATGGAAGATAAGTATAAGGATTACAAATTCTCGGGGATTACATTTATTATATTTGGTATATTAGGTGGAGTTTATCTTACTTTATCCAAGATGCAAATTATTCCGATTCAGTATAATATAGTTGTATTTTGCTTTATTTGCGCATTGTTTGTAGGTTTTCTTGGTGTAGGTATAAAATCCATTATTTCATCTTCAAAGTATAAAGAGTTAATTCCTGAGGAACAGGAACAGATGCGTGTGGTAAATGCATGGTTAAAGGAAAATGTTACCGAAGAGGTTATCGGTGAATGGACTAATAAAGATGTAGATGAAGCTGAAAATGACTTATTTATTATGAGTCATATCAGGGCCGCACTTGCACGTGAGTTTGAGGATTATAACCGCGGACTTTTGGATATGCTTGCAGAAGAATTCTATGAGAATTTATATGATGATTCTGAAGAATATGAGGAGTCTGATGAAGAGGAAAATTCGGAAGAGTCGGAAGAAGCTGACGACTCCGGGCAATAATCGGACGGAACAAATCTGAAGAGTCGGAAGAACCGGGTAGTTTAGATAAAAGACAGAAAGGGATGAAGGTATGTTATTTGGTATTGGGACAGATATAATTGATGTAGAACGCCTTACGAAGCCCTTTAAGAAAAAAGGAGTTCAGAGGCTGTTTACGGATAAGGAACTTGATTATATATGGGTCAATGGATCGGGAAGCTCTGCTTTTATGAAGGCTGCAGGTAATTATGCTGCAAAAGAGGCCGTAGTTAAGGCATTTGGAACCGGATTTGTGGGAATGAATCCCTGCGATATAGAGGTTCTTCGTCATGAGAGCGGTGCACCTTATGTAAGGCTTTATAGGGGTGCAAAAAAGTTTGCCAAGGAAAATAATATTACAAGAATTATGGTTTCAATAAGTAACCTCAAGGATTATGCTATTGCTATATCTGTTATTGAAAATGATCCTGTGGAAGATGAGGATACAGAGGCTTAGAATTATATAATATATAGAATTCTATCAAATAATCAAGTGATTACACGGGGCTAATGAAGGTTTAAATTCGGAAATTACCTTTTATGGTTTATAAAAGGTTTAAATTCGGGAATTACCTTTTATGGCTTATGGAGGCTTATATGGCTTTAAATGAGGGTTATATAACTCTGGACGATGAAAAGATTGATATGCTTATGCCAATAAGAACCGGAAGAAATCATAAGGGTTCATTTGGCAAGGTGCTTGTGATTGCAGGTTCGGATGAAATCAGCGGAGCTGCTTATCTAGCGGCGCTCGGTGCTTATAAAATCGGCGCCGGACTGGTTAAGGTTTATACACATACTAATAATTCATATGTAATAAGGACTTTACTTCCGGAGGCGTTGGTATCCCTTTACGGTAAGGACACTAAGGTGGATGAGGTATATGAGACGGCTTTTAAAGAAGTAAGACCGGATGACAAAGATGCAGCACCGTTTACAAAGGATTCAACATCGGATATTGATGAAAAATCTTATATTAACGATGCTATTTATAGTGAAGGCATAAATCAGAAAGATATAGAAAAGTTTTATGAAAATGTAAATTGGGCCGATGTTATAGTATGCGGACCGGGAATCGGAACAAATGAATTTGCCCGATTTATGGTAACTTATCTTTGTACTAAGGTAGATAAATATATCATACTGGATGCGGATGCCATTAACTGCCTTGCTATGTTGGGTAAGAATAATAAAGTCAGTTTAACACATGGCGAAAATGCTGTATTTAACAATGAAAAACTGATTCTTACGCCACATTTAAAGGAGTATGAGAGATTATTAAATTCCTTTGCAAGTAAATCCGTTGCAGATAGTGACGGACATTATAAAAATGAGGAATTCAGTGTCAGGGATATTACGGAGGACATGGGATTCTGTTCGTTTTTGTTATGTGGTGGACGTTTTAGCGGTGTTTTGGTTTTAAAGGACAGTCATACTCTTGTTAGACAAAAAAATAAGATGTATATAAATAACACCGGAAACAGTGCTCTATCCAAAGGTGGCTCCGGAGATGTTCTGGCAGGTATTATAGGCGGATTGATGGGTCAATATGTTGCCGGTAAAAGTAACATTTCCGCCTTTGAAGCAGTAGCTGTGGGAGTGTATATACACGGAAGGGCAGCTGACAGATATATCCTTGAAAAGCCCGGATATACAATGCTTGCGAGGGATATAGTTAATTATTTATAAATATATTTAACGATATATATGATTATTATCAATAATATCGTATAGAATTTGAAGTAAAAATTATTATTTATTATGAAGCTTAAAATCCTTTCGGATTCATAAGTAGGGATAAAATCAAAAATGTATAATTACAGAAATGAGGCGTTAAAATTGAAGGATTTTTACAGAGTAAAAGCAACAATTAATTTAGATGCTATTCATGAAAATGTACAAAATGCAAAGAAGCTTTTAAAGCCGGGCGTAAAGCTTATGGCGGTTGTAAAGGCTGATGGATACGGTCATGGTGCAGTGCAGGTTTCAAAAGCTATTGAAGATATTGCAGATGCTTACGGTGTTGCGATTCTTGAGGAAGGTATAGAGCTTAGAAATGCAGGAATAAAACAGCCTATTCTTATCCTTGGATATACACCCGAACCTCTTTATGAGGAGATGATTAATTATGATATTTGTCCGACTGTATTTTCTTATGAGACGGCAATTCAAATTAATTCTGCAGCGGTTAAATTAGGTAAAAATGCGAAAATTCATATAGCGCTTGATACCGGTATGAGCAGAATAGGTTTTATGGCAAACGAAGAAAGCGCCGATGTTGTAAAGCAGATAAATGAGCTTTCAAATATTTCCATTGAAGGAATGTTTTCTCACTTTGCAACTATGGATGAGAAGGATAAATCCAAAGCTTATGCACAGTTAGATAAGTATTTAAATTTTGTAAAGCTTTTGGAAGATAGAAATGTAAATATTCCGATTAAGCATATATCAAACAGTGCCGGTATAATTGAGTGTGAGGATGCAAATCTGGATATGGCAAGGGATGGGATTTGTGTATATGGTATGTATCCTTCGGAGGATGTGGATAAATCCAGATTAAAGCTGACTCCGGCAATGGAAATTAAGGCGTTTGTTTCACATGTTAAGACGCTTCCTGCAGGAGTTGACATAGGATACGGCGCTACATTTACCACAGATAAAGAAACACGCGTAGCTACTGTACCTGTGGGATATGCAGATGGTTATCCCAGAAGTCTCTCGAATTGCGGAGAGGTAATTATTCGCGGAAAAAGAGTAAGAATACTTGGAAGAATCTGTATGGATCAATTTATGGTAGATGTTACCGACAATCCATCAGTAAAAGTCGGTGATACGGTAACACTTGTAGGACGTGAAGGAGATGAGTATCTCTCCATAGAAGAGGTTGCAAATCTTTCAGGTTCGTTTAATTATGAATTTGTATGTGATGTAGGAAAGAGAGTTCCAAGAGAGTATTATAAAAATGGCGAGAAAATCGCAATTAATGATTTTTTTGCCAGTTAAACGATGTGCATTTTCGTTTGTTAGTAGGAAGTAGGGCAGATAACGAATTGCTGTATTACAATAGTGCCTCCTTCGCTTATTAGCAGGATGCAGGGCAGGCTATCGAATGCCCGTTTTAAAATCGGGGGTTGATACATTTACGGTAAAAAAAGATGTAAATGTATCCCGGAATGTATAAGTTGTTTATCAAAAATATAAGGAAGTATATTATGACACAGATAGGAAATTCATCCATGCTTGCGATGCTTGAGACGGGATTACTTTCCATGATTATCCCGGTCGGTTTAATTGTAACTTGGAAAATAAAAAATAAGAAAACCGGAAAAGTAAGTATTGTCCCGTTTATTGGCGGTATTTTGGCTTATATGTTTTTTGGTTTTGTTTTGAAAACATTATTTGATGCTCTGGTATTATCTTTTGATACACCGGTTTCAAGGATAATAGCAAGTAATGCATTTATAGCGGCTGTTTATTTTGCCGTTATTACCGCAATTTTTGAGACAGGCGGAAAATATTTTGTTCTTAAGAAGGTTTTCAAGGATTCTTTAAATAAATATAAATCAGTAAAAGACGCAGTTTCATTCGGTATCGGCTTTGGTATGCTGGAAATTGTATTGACACTGGGTGTGGCTTATGTTAGAAATTATATGTATGCCGTATTGATTAATAATGGAACATTGGAGCAGATGATTGCCGACTATGAAAAGGCCGGTGATGCATCAAGTGTAAAGGATTTGCAAAGTATTGCAAATGAACTTACAACCATTACTCCGATTGATTGTATGCTCTATTCGGTAGACAGGGTGGCTTTGCTTTTGATTCAGGTTGCTCTTTCGGTTGCCGTATTTTATTCGATTTATAAAAAGAAGAAAAAATTATTTACTCTTACATTTGTAATACATGCATTTTCAGGAATGATTTTCTATTTCAGTACATCAGCAAGTTCTATAGGAGCTAACTGCGTTATTGAAATATGTGCATTAATAGCAACTGTTGTTGTAGTATATTTAGCTTATGTTTTGTATCAGATATTGTTAAAAGAGGAGAGTGCTAAAGAACTTGCCGGAGTGGATTCTTCGGATGAAAATTCAGGTACGGATTCTTCCAATGGCACAAATAGTCAAAAAAGCAAGAAAACATCTAAATCTATTAGCAAGATAGCTAACGGGAGGTATACAGATGATTAAGTTCTCAATACCTAGGGTTATTGGAGCTGTCGTAATTATCGCTTTAATAATAGGATTACAGTTCTTTATGGTTGGTTCGCTTTTATCAAAGCAAACAGTTACCACAGAGGCAGGTAATACCAATAGTGCAGTTATAGGTATTTTGGATGATACTGAAATTGTACGTCAGAAATTTGCATTTGACAGGGATGTAGTTTTAACATCATTTGCATTAAACTTTGGTTCTTTCAAAAAAGATAAGGTAGGAGATAAGCTCCATATCCAGTTTAGAGACGGAAATAATGATGTTATATGGGAAAAGAGTGTTTCCGTAAATAAAATCAATGCAAACAGTCAATATATTGCCAATATTGATGAGGGCATTAAGATTTCCAAGGAATCCATTTGTTGTATTCATATTACATGTAGTTCGAAGAATTCGGATTATGCAATTATACCGACTTTAAATACTACTAACAGAACAGATCCAAATACTTATATGTCAACTGTCAGTCAGCAGACTCATAAAAAATCGTTGGATATATCATATACATATACTTATGGACAGGTTTATCCGTTAATTTTATTTATAGTCGAAATATTATTAATTCTCTTCATAATGTTTTCAGCTCCTGTCAAAGAGCTGAGAGAAGGAGATAAGAGATACAGATACATTATAAGAAAAGTAATAGGGGCAGCTATCTTTGTTCTGAATCCACTGGTATTGTTTAATATATTGGAGAGAATGAACGGAACCGCTTCGACCATAAAACCTAATGTAGTGTTTTTTACATGGGTTTTGTTAATGGGAATCCAGCTTATATTTACAGCTTTAATTAATAGATATAACATTGCTATGATGGTAATGGATATACTTTTGTTGACAGTCGGACTGGTAAATCTATTTGTAATGAATGTTAGAGGCACACCGTTTTTGCCTTCCGATATTTTAGGTGTTAAAACTGCAAAAGAGGTGGCGGATCATTATACATTGTCTCTTACACCGGCGCAGTTTGTCGTATTTGTTGCATTTATAATATGGTGTATGATTCTTATGAAATTCAGGAATAGATTTTATAAGGTTACATTTAAGAAATATGCAATTAATTTTGTGGCTAATGTAGTTCCGGCAATAGTTATTGTTTCAGTGCTTTATAATACGTCAATACTTCCTGATCATGATATAGTCGATAATGTATGGAATAAGGTTTCCTCTTGTAAAACAAATGGTTTTTACATGAATTATTTTATTAATTTTCATTATTTGAAGGTTAGTTCTCCATCCAGGTACTCGAAGAGTAAGGTGGAGACACTTGTGAATGAGACTAAGGAGAAGCATAAGGAAGATATAGTTGAATCAGGAAATGCTTCGCTTCTTGTTGATAAAAATCAAAAAGGTAATTCCTATGAATCAGCTAAGATGGTTACAAATGCTGATTTTGCGACTAATGGTGTACTGGATGGTGAGAAGCCGAATATAATTCTCATTATGAATGAGAGCTTTGCGGATTTCTCTCTTGTAAATCCATCAGTTTCATTTAATCAGGATCCGTTGCCTTTTATTCACAGTATGAAGAAGGATACCATAAAGGGTGTTGACTATGTTTCAGTATTTGGCGCGGGAACAAGTAACTCTGAGTTTGAGGCAATGACAGGAAATACTATGAAGTTCTTCCCGAGTGGCTCAAATGTATATCAGCAATTTACTCATAAGTCAACATTTTCATTGCCTTCGTATCTGAAGGAATTAGGCTATACATGTCTTGCGGTTCACCCTTCAAGCGGTAGTAACTGGAATCGTGTAAATGCTTATACAGCAATGGATTTCGATGAGTTTATTACTATAGATGATTTTAAGAATCCTGAATATATTCGTTACATTTCCGATAAGGAAAGTTATAAAAAGGTTATTGAGCAATTTGAAAATAAGGCGAAAGATGAGAAATTGTATGTATTTGATATGACTATTCAGGGACATGGCGGATATCTTACAAATACTGATTGGGATACGCCTATCAAGGTTTCAAATGCATATTTTGACCAGACGGATGAATTCCTTTCTTCGACTTATGTGTCGGATCAGGCCTTTGAGTATTTGATAGATTATTTTGAAAATCAGGATGAACCTACAATTATTTGTATGTTCGGTGACCATTTCCCTTCCGTGGAGACTTCATTTTATGAGCAAATTCTCGGTAAGGAAGAGAAGGAATGGGATTTGGATGATATTCAAAAGCGTTTCGGTACACCGTATATATTGTGGGCTAATTATGATATTCCCGAGGTTTCCAACTGTGTTATAAGCAATAACTATCTTGAAAATATGTTGCTTAAGCAGGCGGGGCTTGAGCTTCCTGCATATAATCAATATCTGGAGGATGTTTCAAGGGAAATACCTGCGATGAATGTTAACGGTTATATGGATATATCCGGCAAGTGGCATTATTACGATGGTGACGATGAGACAAACAGTGTAAAAGAAATACTTGACGGATATGAGCTCTTGCAATATGCTTATTATAGCGATACCGATAAGGAAAAGATGTCCGAAATATTTGGTATGAATGCGGATAGAAGAGATGAGGTTGTAGTAAAGTAAAACCTTTTATGTTGATGGTAAAACCGGAGAGAGAAGGTTTTAACTTATGAAAAATAATTAATTGAAATTTTATCGTTTATTGATATAATATAAATAGTAAATAACTAGGAGGTTTACGATGGACGAAGAAAACAAGGAAGTAGTAGAAAGGGCTAGAAAGCTTAAAGAAAATAACAATAAGGAAAGCTTGGAAGCTTTGATGGAGGTTTTAAGTAAGGCTACGGTTTATGTACCGGGAGCACTTCCACCGAATACACCTATTGAGCTTATCAAGGCAATGAGCAATGCAGGTGTCAATGCACCACTTCCTAAGGGGGTAAAGCCTAATTTAGCACTTATTGCTAATAAGGATGGAAAGAAATTTTTACCTGGATTTACATCACATGAGGAGATTAGAAAGAATCCTAATAAGAATGCACCGATTCCGCCGATTACACTCGGTATTCCTTTTAAGGATTGTGCAAGAATTATCGGAGAGTCTAAGGGTGAGATTGAAGCTTTTGTTCTTAACCCTTATACAGAAAATGTTGTAATCAATATTCAGGTTAACAAACCTAATCCAAATATGCCACAGGAAAGCCCGGATGTAAGGATTAGACGTAAGGTTGAGGTAGATGCAATTCCTCAGGAATTATATAATAATGATAATTTCATCTTTGATTGTCTTGAGGATGCAATTGGAGCCGTAAAGAGCGTATATTCCAAGTTTTATGAAGACAATCCGATTCCATATGAGGATGATGATTTTGACAGTATGAAGTTGAATCTTAGTGATGATCTTACTATGATTCGTATTAATATGCCAACAAAGAATCTTTTACTTGCTACCGCAGAGACAATATTTATCTTATGGAATCCTAATACGGGAAGAAAGGGATATTTTGCTATAGTTAAGGATGTCGGAGCCGATAAGAGACTTTTCAGAGTACATCCGACAGGAGAGAAGGAGGATGTTGGTCCTTCACCTGAAAATGCAAATGAAATAGGAACGGTTACCGAGATATTCTCATCAGAGGAACCTTGATAATTTTTTTGAGCCTTATCATTTATGATAAGGCTCATTTTTTATTGTTTTATTATCATTTATGATAAGGCTCGTTTTTTATTGTTTTATTATCATTTATGATAAGGCACATTTTTTATTGTTTTATTATCATTTATGATAAGGTTCGTTTTTTATGATTTTAAAGGCTCTGTAAATCTGCTCTAAAAGTATTACTCTCATAAGCTGGTGCGGGAAGGTCATTTTAGAAAAGCTTAAAGCGAAGTTGCTTTTATCCAGGACGCTTTTATGAAGACCGAGCGAACCACCGATTATAAAGCAAATGTTACTGTTGCCGGTAAGGGTTAAATCATTTATCTTTTTGGATAATTCTTCGGATGAAAGATTCTTTCCGTTTATTTCCAATGTAATAACATAAGCATTTTCAGGGATGTGCTTTAAAAGTCTTTGGCCTTCTGTTTCCTTTATTTTATCGCAAATTGCCTCGCCTGCATTATCAGGGGTAGGCTCGTCTGAAACCTCAATAATATCTAATTTTGTATAACGCGATAGACGCTTGGAATATTCTTTTATGGCATCCGTAAAATATTTTTCCTTTATTTTTCCTACTGTAAGAATAGTGATTTTCATATGTAAATATACCTCCGTTATGTTAGTTACGGTTTATTGTTGTGAGTGAATCGTTTTTTTTGTTTTCTGTTTTACCGATGGAAGAGTTATAGGTTTTTCGGTGAGTAAACCGGAGTTGGTATGTCCGATTTATCATAAACAATAAATATCAATCTTTAGGCTACTTATTGTAGCCTATGTATTTAAAGGGTGTCAAGGTTACAATGATTGATTTTTTATATCCGTGATTTAAGATGTTTACATTATTAAAAAGATTTATAAAAATAAATAATTAATGTTAATCATATATTATATCAAAGATGCATAAGCTGATAAGCTACCGGATTTTAGGATATAATCTTTAATATTTGTATTGACGAAAATGAATAAATGTGATATTGTTAGCGGTGGCTAACGTAAATGCGTTTATAAGCTTGAAGTATAGCGTATTACTAATGTCCGCTGTACTTATTTATCTTTATATTAACATCAAGGAAAGCAGGCGGAGTATGTTTTTGGAATTAAATCAAATTAAAAAATCTTTTGGTAAAGGAGATACGCATGTGGAAGTTCTGAAGGGAATAGATTTTTCCCTCGAAAAAGGTGAATTCTGCGTACTTCTGGGTCCTTCCGGGTCAGGAAAATCTACACTTTTAAATATAATAGGCGGAATTGATACGGCAGATTCCGGAGTTATAACAATCAATGGTGACAGTATGAGTGAAATGAAGGAAAAGCAGTTGACTCAGTATAGGAGAAAGCATTTAGGTTATATTTTTCAAAGATATAATCTGATTCCGAATCTTACTGTCAGGGAAAATATCGAGGTTGGGGCTTATTTATCGGATAAGTCTTTGGATGTAAATGAAATGATTGAGCTTTTGGGGCTTCATAAACACAGGAATAAATATCCTAATCAGATGTCCGGCGGACAGCAGCAGAGATGTGCCATAGGAAGGGCGCTTGTGAAGAATCCCGATATACTTCTTTGTGATGAGCCTACGGGTGCGCTTGATTCAAAGACATCCAGGGAGATATTAAAGCTTATCGAAACAATTAATCAGACTTATAAAAGTACGATTATTATGGTTACGCATAATGACGCAATTAAGGATATGGCTGATAGAATAATAAAACTTAAGGACGGAACGATTCGGAAGAATTATGTAAATGAACAGAAGTTAAGTGCCGAAACGATTGAATTGTAGTCATTCGTGAAGTAATAAGATATGTGGTTTCAGGAAAGATTAGATAAATAAATATCATTCATAAAGAATGAGGTTTAGTTTATTTTAGGGAAGATTAGATAAATATCATTTATAAAGAATGAGGTAAATGTTTTTTAGGAAAGATTATGATAAATAAGAAATATTGATTGTTTGAATTAATATACATTAGAAAGAGTGGACAGAATGAAAAATCCTTTAAATAAGCGGCTTTTTCGCGAGTTAAGGGCTGATTTAGGTAAGTACCTGGTGGTATTTGTGGTTATGGTTATTATCATAGGCGAAGGCTCAGGCTTTTTGGTGGCGGCGCACAGCATGCTGAAGGCTTATAATGACAGTTTTGAAAAATATGATGTTGAATACGGAAATTTCAGGATTTCAGAGAAACTAAGTAAATCGGTTATTAAGGCAATAGAAAATAATGAGAAGGTTCCCGTTAAGCTCTATGAAAATTTCTATGTTGAGGAAAATATAGATAACGGAAGCGTTCTAAGGACCTTTATAAATCGTGAAGAAATAAACAGGGCGAGTATTCATAAAGGCAGACTTCCAAAGGAAAAAGGTGAGATAGCGATAGACAGAATGTATGCCGATAACAATAAACTTAAGGTTGGCGATACATTGTCCGGAGAAAATGGAAGTTATAAGATTACGGGATTAATAGCCTTGTCGGATTACAGTACAATGTTTCGAAGCAATGATGACATTATGTTTGACGCAAAGAAGTTCGGTGTTGCAACGGTCTCTAAAGATTCATTTGATGAGTTTCCGACACATTTCTACAGATATTCCTATTCGTGGCTTTACGAAAATGAGCCGGCTGATGAAAAAGAAGAAACAGATATGGCCGAGGATTTGATGAAGGAAATATCTTCCCTTGTTACAATGGAGGATTTTGTTCCGAGATATGCAAATCAGGCAATTTACTTTACCGGTGAGGATTTTTCCGGGGACGCCGTAATGATAAGGGTGTTTGTCTATATTGTAATTGTAATTCTGGCCTTTGTGTTCGGGATTATGATTAATAATACAATCCAAAATGAAGCGGAAAATATAGGTACACTAAGGGCATCGGGATATACAAGGAATGAGATTATATTTCATTATATGTTGCCACCGCTGTTTGTGACTTTCGTAAGCGCGCTGATTGGAAATATTCTGGGTTATACAATTATGGAAAAGATAAACTCGGATTTGTATTATAACAGTTATAGTCTTCCGAAATACGAAAAGCTGTTTAATCCCGAAGCGTTTTTTGAAACAACTTTGATTCCGGTGGGGTTGATGATTGTTATTACTTATTTTTCATTGCATAAAAAATTAAAAATATCACCGCTTAATTTTCTTAGGAATGACCTGAGTAAAAAGGGCAGGAAGAGAGCATTTTACCTGAGTCGTAAGATACCGTTTTTTACGCGTTTCAGGATGAGGGTAATATTTCAGAATGCAACGAATTATATAGTCCTGTTATTCGGTCTTTTCTTCGCAAATTTCCTGCTGGTGTTCGGACTTGCCTTTCCGGCTTTGCTTGATGATTATGCGGCAAAGACCAAGGATAATATGTTTTCCAAATATCAATATATATTGCAGGTTCCGATGGATGTGCTTGGTGCCGATACTAAATTAAAGCAGATGATAGCGGCGATGGAATACCAGGGAGCGGTTGAAACCGAAAATGAAAATGCAGAAAAATTCACGGCATATTCATTAAAAACAACGGAAAAGAATATTAAAGAAGAGTCGGTTTCATTTTATGGTATCGAAAACAACAGTAAATATGTGAATTTAAAACTGGATGATGATGATTTTTACGTATCGAGGGCATATGCCGAAAAATTCAAGCTTAAGATAGGGGATATGGTAACTCTCAAGGAGGAATATGCAAATGATAAATATACCTTCAAGGTTACCGGAATATTTGATTATATGGGCTCAATCAGTGCATATATGACTAAAAAGGCGGTAAATGAGAAGTTCGACCTGGGAGACAGCTATTTTTCGGGATACTTTTCGGATGATGAGATTACGGATATTGATCCGAAATACATTTCAACTGTGATAGATTATGAAAGCTTAACAAAGGTTTCGAGACAACTGCAGATTTCGATGGGCGGTTTTATGGTGGTTGTCCAATATGCTTCCATGGTAATCTTTATGGTTTTGGTATATTTGCTTTCAAAAATTATCATTGAAAAGAATCAGACCAATATATCAATGGCTAAAATTCTTGGTTATAAAAATAATGAGATTTCAAGTCTTTATGTGCACGCAACAAGTATTATGTCGGTGCTTTTTATAATCGCCACGATAATTATTACGTCTGAGTTTGTAGTAGAAATCTTTAAGGTTATGATAAGGCTTGAAATGAATGGTTGGTTTGATATATATGTTTCAAATAATATTAAGCTTAAAATGTTTGTTATGGGCATTGTTACTTATGCAATAGTCGCTTTGTTGGAATTCAGGAAGGTAAAGAAAATTCCGATGAGTGAAGCGTTGAAGAGTGACGGTTGATTTTTATAAGACATATGAATAAAGCATTGGCTTGTAAAAGTCAGGTTACGTGAAATATTTGAACAGTTTTAATTTGAAAATGTATCGCAATGTAAGAAAGGTTGCTACATTTTCAAGCGGAAAAGAGGACAGTATGATATATAAAAGGCTTAAATATAAGATGCTTGGATTGGTTTTATGTGCA